>NZ_DBMFCD010000003.1:0-232471 GCF_056872695.1 Wujia sp.
CCAAGTGATATTGAAAGCCAGTAGTGCATGATGAACCGTTTTGTTTTTTTCAGAAATTGTTTCATTGTGATAACTCCTTTTCGATTTCAGCGGCTCTATTCAATACCTTTTCGGAGTATTCCGTCTGATATTGTCCTTTATCCGCTAAGTCCAAAGCTCCTGTACCTGAATCATTGTGTGCTCCTCTGTTATAAGCAGAAACCGCAACTGGTGTCTGGTATTGCCCCAGAAGTTCAGCCATATAGTCAATTCCAACTCTGACATTTTGATATGGATTTTTCAGGTCGGTAGCTCCCAGCCTTTCCATTCTGTCTGTGTGCCATTCCTGATTTATCTGCATATAACCTATGTCGCCGCCTTTACCGACTGCGTCATATTTATAGCCACTCTCAATCTCTATCATGGCAATAATCAGGCTGTAATCTACGCCGTAATCCTTGCAGATAATGTAGGTGTATTCCTGCATTTCCAGCGGAAAATAGCCTCCGTAAAGCTCGTAATCATCCGGTATCTGATACTCTTTGAATCCAGCTATCTGTTCTCCGCTCCAATCAAGCGACATTGTATCGAATGGGTATGGCAACTTTGAATACTGTTCTGTATGCTCCTGTGTGCTTATTGTCTGTGCCTGTATAGGCTGTGAGCTTTCCACAATTCTTATTACCGTTGGCTTGTCCGTCTGTCGGAAGTTTGCATTTGTGATATTCATAATTATTCCAGAGACCATAAAACCCAGACTGCAAACCACAACTCCCATCTTTACCCTACGCTGTAACCTTAATTTCTTTCTGATATTCACTTTCAGCACTCCTTTCAGGAAGCGGCTGTGTAAATATTCCAAGGTTGATTCCTGCGAAGTTCCTTACTGCCGCTTCAAATTCCTCTTTATCGTTGATTCCATATTCGCTTTTCAGGACTTCTTTCAGCTTTTCCACCATACCTGCTTCATCTGCCTTTCAAAATCTTCTCTCCTGCCAGTTTTAACTCACTGATTATCTCTGCCAGTCTGTCCAGATGTTCCATTAACTTCTTAAGCTCCGTCAATTCATCATCTGACACTTTACCGTCCTCCAGAATGTCAATCATGCTGGTTTTAAGTTCCTGCATATCGTCATCATTCAGACCTTTCAGAAGCCTAAGTGCGATTCCTTGCAAGTTCTTTTCTTCTGTTGCCAGCGGCATGAATCCATGTATCGGACACTGGTATTTGCAGTAGCCGGTAATCAGTTCTGGTGCGTTATAAAGATCTGCCATAAGAACTACCTTATCCACCGGCACAACCTTTGTATTTCCAAGTTCGTAATCGGCAAGTGTATATGGGGATATTCCCAATAGCTCCGCTGCATTTTCACGACTGAAAAGCCTGTCATTACTCATAGCCGCTCTTTTTCTGGCTTGAAAATACACATTCGTATTCTCTTTCAAGGGTTCCTTTCCCATGTGTTTTCCTCCATAAATGCCTTATAATTTATTCAGAACTTGTTAAGGCTGTCTGCTCGATATTCAGTACATCACTGATGACTTTAACCGCTGGCTCTGAAATCACTCTACCGTTGATGACTGCGGAAGTATATTCTTTTGTCATCTTAACCGCCTGTGCCAAGTCAGCCACGCCCCAGTCTTTCTGAATCATTGCGATTTTGACAGCCTTACACCAAGGCGATAGTTTTCTTTTCATTTGCCTTACCTCCTTAACCTTATATTTGTGCTTTACTTTTTTAACATTTTCCCTTAAAATCAAAGGGAGCCATTTTGAAAAATTCACTCACAATGGCAAGTTACAAAGCTCGCTATCTCGCCAGAAATGCTTTAACTTTGTAACTTATGTATATAATATAACTCACAATTAGTAGCTTGTCAATACTTTTCGCTACTTAAAGTGAGCTTATTTTCAAAAGGTGGAATTTTATGTTTTGGGATAATTTTTTGCACATTTGCAATGAAAAGGGCTTAAAGCCTACTCCAGTTATCAAAGCTGCCGGTCTTGCTACCAGTAGCATTGCTCGCTGGCAAGGCGGTGCGGCTCCTAATAGTGATTCGTTAATAGGGCTTTCAAGATACCTGAATGTTTCCATTGACTATCTTTTGACCGGTTCTGAATTTTCCAGACCCGGAGAAAAGCAGGTAAGCAGCGACGAATTAAAAATGCTGGAGATGTACCGGTATCTGCCGGAGGCTTCACAGGAATTTATCTACGATTCCATAGAAGCGGCATACGAAAAAGAAATTAAACGCAAAGAAGCAAGTTCACAGTCATTAGCATAAACGACCGTCATAAAAAATGAATGGAGGCTTGCCTATGGATTTTGTGCCGGTTGCCGGAGATACTGCCGGTAATAACTTAAAATGGGATTCCATGAAGATTGAGGCTGATATGTACTTGAAAACAGGGAACTATTCTCTGCTTCGTGATGTCCGTATGCGTCAGGCTCGCTTTACGGAGCTGGAGGAAAATGAGCGTATCGCCATATCCTATTACTGCATGGCGTTTTATGCGGACCTGAATGGTTTTGAAAATCTTGACCGGCTTATTGCAGCTCGTGACAGTTCTTTTTCTGACTGGAAGTGTATGGCTCATGTTGATGTTGGTGTTGTCAATAAGATATTCTACCTCTGCTCCAGATGTTCCGTTTCTGAATCAGAGCTTTTGAATGTGTTTTGCCGCTCTGCTTTCAAGCCGCATACATACCAGTATCATATCTTCACAATCAAAGAGTGTCAGGAACTCTTGTTACTCGCAAAGAACGGACAAATAGGAGAAATCAACAACCGCATACAGCACGCTACGGCTCGTTTCCTTGCGGATAATTCCCCTGACAATAAAAATATTGCTGTTTGAGATAAAGCCCCTGCATGGGGCTTTTCGCTTTATATGGAGGTATATATTATGGCGTACAACGCACAAAACAAGACCGGTGCAAGGGTGGCTATCTATGTCAGGGTATCGACATTGCACCAGATAGACAGGGATTCTCTGCCTATGCAGAAACAAGACCTGCTCGCATACGCAAAATTGATGTTGAATACAGATGATTGTGTCATATTTGAGGATGCCGGATATTCCGGCAAGAATACAGACCGTCCTAAATTTCAGGAAATGATGTCGCAAATGAGAGCTGGTGCCTTTACGCACCTGCTTGTCTGGAAGATAGACCGTATCTCTCGTAACCTGCTGGACTTTGCAACCATGTATAATGAGCTGAAAGCCCTCGGCGTTACCTTTGTTTCAAAAAATGAGCAGTTTGACACTTCTACCGCTATGGGCGAAGCAATGCTTAAAATCATTCTGGTATTTGCCGAACTGGAGCGTAACATGACATCAGAGCGTGTCACTGCAACCATGATTTCAAGAGCCAATAATGGGCTTTGGAATGGCGGCAGGATTCCTTTTGGCTATAATTACGATTATGAAACACATGAATTTTCAGTGAATGAGGAAGAATCGAAAGTTGTTATCCTTATGCACGATATGTACGAGCAGGAACGCTCTCTTGTGCGTGTGGTTCGTGAACTGAACGAAAGAGGCTACCGCTCCAGAGCTGGTAATCTCTGGTCGCCGGTATCGCTCCTGATTATCCTTAGGAATGTGTTTTACTGCGGCGACTACCGCTACAATATGCTCAAAGAGGGCGACCGCCAGAAAGTCAAAGACGAATCCGAATGGGTTACTGTTGAAAATCATCATGTAGCAATCATTCCGAAAGACCAGAAAGAGCGTATCATGGCTACGCTGGATTCCAACTCTAAATTGTGCAAGCAGCGGAATATTTACAAGTCATCAAAACATACTCATGTATTCGGTGGTTTGATTTACTGTGGTTCCTGTGGTAAGCCTTTAGGCAGCACTCCGGGGAATCTCACAAGGGACGGCTGGCATTATTCAAAATACACCTGTCCTACCAGAAGAAAGTCCGTTACACTGTGTACTGGTAAATCTACCTCTGACCCAATCATTGGAGAATTTGTTTTTAACTATATCCTGAATATGCTGAATGCTCAAAATGACTTTGAAAAAATCAGCTCCCCGGAGGAACTGGAAAAGCTGTTGCTTATCGGAGATACATTTGCATACATAGACCATATCGAACCAAACGGACTTAATGACCTGTTCAATGTCCTATCCTCTGGAGCCGCTAAGGGTGCTGTCTTTGGCAAGGGTGCCAGCCTGCCAACCAAGAAAGCTACTGTTGAACCGGAGGTTGCCAGACTTCGGAATGAAAAGCAGAAAACAGAGCGTGCCTTAGACCGTCTGCGTAGCCTGTACCTGTATGCTGATGAAGCCATGTCGGAGGCTGAATACATGATACAGAAAAATAAGCTGGAGGAAACTCTGGAAGATATAAACGACCAGATAGGAATGATGAATACCGATTCATGGCAGCAATCGGTTTCTGATGAAGAATTTATACAGCGTGCCAGCGAATTTATCATAGCCCAGAAGTTATCCGGCAGAAAGTATGTCAATTACAAACGACTTGCCATGTCGGTAGATTCAGAAGTGTTAAAGAATTTCGTCGTGAGCATTATTGACAGCATAACCATACAAGACGGTCTGGTGTCAAACATTGTATTCAAGAACGGCTTATGCCATACATTTATTTTCAGGTAAGCAAAAAGCAGGGAACTAAGCCCTGCTTTTCTTCTTTTCCGTTATCCTTACAAATATAAGATTTTAAGTTACAAAATTAGCATAGCGTCTCCAAATGAGAAAAATCTATACTTTTCCTCCACTGCGATCTTATATGCTTCGAGAATCTTCTCCCTGTCATATAATGCAGAAACCAGCATCAAAAGTGTCGATTCCGGCAGATGGAAATTCGTAATCAGCCGGTCAACCACCTTGAATTTATATCCCGGATAAATAAAGATATCCGTCCAGCCACTGCAGGCACGCACATGCCCTGTCTCATCTGCGACCGTCTCAAGCGTACGCGTACTCGTGGTACCAACCGAAACGACCTTGCCGCCATTTGCTTTCGTCTCATTGATCGTATTGGCAGCTTCCTCGTCGATCACATAGAACTCACTGTGCATGTGATGCTCTAAGATGTTATCGACCTTCACCGGACGAAATGTACCAAGGCCGACGTGCAGAGTCACTCTTGCAATCTTGATGCCTTTCTCCGTGATCTCTTGCAGAAGCTCCTTCGTAAAATGCAATCCCGCTGTCGGTGCCGCTGCTGAACCGGTATGTGTTGCATAGACTGTCTGATAACGGTCCTTGTCCTCCAGCCGGTGTGTGATATACGGCGGAAGCGGCATCTGCCCAAGCTCGTCCAACACTTCCTCAAAGATTCCTTCGTATTCAAAGCGGATCAGACGATTGCCTTCTTCGACTATATCAATCACTTCGCCGACCAATTTGCCCTCACCAAAAGAGATACGCGCACCCACACGTGCCTTTTTGCCCGGCTTTACCAATGTCTCCCAGACCTTATCATCATGGCGTTTTAAGAGCAGCACCTCAATGGATGCCCCTGTATCTTCCTTCACGCCAATCAGTCTGGCCGGAATAACCTTTGTATCATTGATGACCAGACAATCACCCGGATTTAAGTATTCGATCACATCCGAGAAATGCCGGTGCTCGATTCCACCCGTCTCACGGTTCAACACCATAAGCCGGGAATCGCTTCGCTTCAGGAGCGGATCCTGTGCGATCAGCTCCTGCGGCAGTTCATAATTAAAATCACTTAACTTCATTTCGTTCATATCTATCTGCTCCATGTTTCTTCTATATACACTGGGTGCAAAGTATAAAATGCGGTACTACGCATAAGCCATATCCATTTTTCCACACACAATGTACAAAAAGGCTTCCCACACTGCACAATTTTATTATGCCCGGATTTCAATACCCATCTTCAAAAGCTCTGCAAGAAGCTTCTCTACAACCGGATTGACATCTGCATCGGTCAAAGTCTTTGTCTTGTCACGGAATACAAGTGAATATGCAACAGACTTCTTGCCAGGTGCTACCTGCTCACCTTCATAGACATCGAACAGCTTGTAGCTTTCTAACATCTTTCCGCCACACTTCTTGATGACCTTCTCGATCTCACCAACGAATACGCCCTTATCCACAACCAACGCCAGATCTCGTGTAACGCTTGGGAACTTCGCGATACCTTCGTACTTTCTGTCAAAGGTTGTAAGCATCGTAACTGTCTGCATATCGAGAACTGCAACATAGACTTCCTTCTTCATGCCATAGTTTTCGACAACCTCTGGATGAAGCTGTCCGAGATAACCAACCGAAAGCTTGCCCTTCGTGATATTTGCCTGACGTCCCGGATGTAAGAATGGATGCTCAGAAGTTGGCTCGTAGCTTACTTCCTTTGCAAATCCAAGCTTCTCTGTCAGCTCTTCGATTACACCCTTCAGATCGAAGAAATCGCCCTCGCCGAACATACCGAGGGTTAACATCATGCGTTCATCCGGAAGCTCTGTCAGTGGAAGTGCCTTTGGCAGATATACATTTGCAAGCTCATACAATCTTGCATGCTTATTTCTACGGTTATAGTTGGTAGAAAGGGATGTCAGCATACCATTTAACGGAAGTGTTCTCATGATAGAGAAATCCTCGCCAAGTGGGTTCATGATCTGGATTGCATTTCTATATATGGAATCCTGTGGGATTAACAGCTTATCAAATACCTTCGGGCTCTCGAACGAATAATGCATAGCTCCGGAGAAACCATCGCCCTCGACAATATTTCTTACAATGTCATTTACACGCTCTGCATAGCTCTTCTTACCGGCAGTGGACTCGCCGTGTGGCAGAGTCGTCGGAATATTGGCGTAGCCATAGAAACGTGCCACTTCCTCTGCAAGATCTGCCATACATTTCAGATCCTGACGGAAAGTAGGAATCGTCAGCATGTTTGTCTTTTCATCATAACGAAGCTCCAGCTTCTTGAAGATAGAAAGCATAACGTCAGAAGAAATGTCGGTTCCAAGCAGCTTATTCATCTTCTCTGGCTCGAACGGAAGTGCAATCTCCTTGACCGGGTTTGGATATACATCCACCATACCGTCAACGACCTTACCACAGCCAAGTTCCTCTATCAACTGACATGCACGATTGATTGCCTGTTCTGCTAAGTTTGGATCAAGTCCCTTCACGAATTTTGCGGCTGCATCTGTAGCAAGACCGATTCGCTTTGTTGTGAGACGGATATTCGTACCGTCGAAGCAGGCTGCCTCAAACAACAATGTCTTGATGTCATCCGTAACCATGGAATTTTCGCCACCCATGATACCGGCGATACCGATTTCCTTCTCGCCGTCACAAATCATCAGAACGTCTTTATCCATCTTACGTTCCTGACCGTCCAGTGTCACAAATGTATCACCGTCATTTGCACGTTTTACAACAATCTTCTTGCCTGCGATCGTATCTAAGTCATACGCGTGCATTGGCTGACCGTACTCTTCCATAACATAGTTTGTGATATCAACCAGATTGTTGATGGAACGGATTCCCTGCGAAGCCAGTCTCTCACGCATCCATTTTGGAGAAGGTCCGATCTTCAAATCTGTCACAACTCTGGCTGTGTAACGCGGGCACAGATCCGGTGCCTGTACATCCACGGTAATATAATCATTTACATCGCCACCGCTGCCCTGTACTTTAATCTCCGGCTCGTGGAATTCCTTGTCAAAGGTTGCAGCGGTTTCTCTTGCCATACCGATCATAGAGAAACAATCCACACGGTTCGATGTAATCTCATACTCTACAACTGAATCATGCAGGCCAAGTGCTGCGATTGCATCATCGCCCGGCTTTACGCCTGACTCTTCGTTGAAAATGTAAATACCATACTCCGGTGCCTCCGGATACAGATCTCTGGATGAACCAAGCTCTTCGATGGAGCACATCATACCATCGCTCTCAATACCACGAAGCTTGCCTTTCTTGATCTTGATGCCGTCCTCCGGAAGTGGCTCGCCATCATGTCCGCCTGCAACCTTGCCGCCATCTAGGACAACCGGTACGAGGTCACCTTCCTTTACATTTGGAGCACCTGTTACGATCTGGATCGTCCCGGCACCGATATTTACCTGACAGATAATCAGCTTATCTGCATCCGGGTGCTTCTCGATCTTCTCGATCTTACCAACGACTATCTTCTCTAAGTTCTTATCTTTTTTCTCGTATCCTTCTACATGGGAACCGGACAGAGTCATCGCATCTACGAAGTCCTGTACGTCCACATCTAAATCAGGAACATATACTTTTAACCATGAAATCGGTGTATTCATCTTCTTACCTCCATCTTAAAATTGATTCAAAAATCTTGTATCGTTTTCGTACAAGAGACGCATATCATCGATCTCGTACTTTAAGAGTGTGATACGCTCAAGTCCGATACCAAATGCGAATCCCGAATACTCTTCCGGATCAATGCCACACATTTCCAATACATGTGGATGAACCATACCACAACCAAGAATCTCGATCCAGCCGCTGCCCTTACATACACGGCAGCCCTTGCCACCACACTTGAAGCAGGTGATATCCACCTCTGCGGAAGGCTCTGTAAATGGAAAATGATGCGGACGGAACTTCGTCTTTGTCTTCTCACCGAAGAATTCCTTCGCGAACTGATCGAGTGTTCCCTTCAGATCCGCCATTGTGATTCCCTTGTCAACAACCAGTCCCTCAACCTGATGGAAGGATGGTGAATGGGTTGCATCTACTTCGTCTGAACGGAATACACGTCCCGGTGACAGAATACGGATTGGCAGCTTGCCCTGCTCCATGATTCTTGCCTGTACCGGTGATGTCTGTGTACGAAGCAGAATGTCCTTTGTGATATAGAATGTATCCTGCTCATCCTTCGCCGGATGGTTTGCAGGGATATTCAAAAGTTCAAAATTGTATTTGTCATATTCGATTTCCGGTCCGGATACAATCTCATATCCCATACCGATAAATACTCGCTCTAAGTCTTCAAGTGCAATCTGGTTTGGATGTCTGTGTCCGTCGATTTTCTTCACACCCGGAAGTGTAACATCGATTGTCTCACGCTTCATCTTCTCTGCACGCAGAGCAGAATTGATGGACTTCATCTTCTCCTCGAGCTTTGCTTCGATGTTCGCACGTGTCTCATTTACCATCTGTCCAACCTTCGGACGATCTTCCGGAGCCACGTCCTTCATGCTCTTCAATACCTGAGTTAATTCACCCTTCTTACCAAGGATCGACACCTTGATATCATTCAAGAGGTTGATATCCTGTGCCTCTGCGATCTTGGAAAGTGCCTGTTCTCTGATGCTTTGCAACTTTTCTTTCATTTCCTGTTTTCCTCCATGTTATACCAATTTCAGACGATTGCAATTCAGAAACACATCATACCATACGAGCGATTCATAATTACCATTTCTATGCAGACGCGCTCTCGCTCGGTTCATCACGCAGTGGTACTAAATTCACGACGATGAATCCGTCGTTCATTAAGTACCAGCGTGCTTCAACGGTCTGCTTTAGAATTGGTAATTATGAATCACTCAATCCACATATTGGAATTGCAATCATCTGATATGTGTTTCTAACCAGTCATAAAAGGCAATAAAAAACTTCGCCCTTGACTAGGGACGAAGTAATATCCGCGGTACCACCCTGATTCGACTTCTATAGTCGCACTCATTGTATGCGTAACGTGCATAACACGACGAATCCTACTTTCCACTGCACCACGACAATGGCATGTTCAAATCCGCGACTTCGGTGTGAAAATGAGATCTTCCTCTACTGAACAGGGCTTGCAGCCGTGACCCCGTCTCTCTGTCAGGTCTTGAAAATCCTTGTTGCACCTTCAACGTCTTTCTCCTTATTATGTTCTTGCAGGTGCATCATCATTCATTCCGCAAACACACCTATCAAGAAATATTCTAGCACAATAAATAACTGTGTCAACCCCGAATTGCATCCACGCACGCATCGATCAATTCTTCTTCCCTGAAATCAATCTCATAGAACAAATCCGTCTCCGGTTCGGACAGAGTCAGCCGATACAATTCCCTGCCGCCTTTTTCCTCCACCCGGTTCTTGGACAGATACCGTACATCATCGAGCCGGATCACGTCCGTATGGAACCAATACGTTGCAATCAGGAAATTATCCGTCACATAAATGCCATGATAATGGAAATACAGTTTGTCATGCAATTCTGTATTGAGTTGTTCAATTACCACACTTCTCCGTCCATACGCACGCAGCTTCTTCGCCTGTGGATTCTTGTATGGGCGCATCCAAAGCCGCACAATATAAGCCAGAGCAAACACATATACCATCGAGAATGCCGCAACGATAATATATGCAATGCCTGTATACACATACGGATAATCCGGTTCGCTGATGACATAGGTGTCGTAAAATCCATCCAGAATGTTCATCGGAACATCCCCGTTTTTAGACAGACCCGCTATGATATGTTCTGTGACAACCTCATCCTTTACAATCCGTCCTTTGACGATCCGCTTATCGATACTGTTTTTCGGCTGTGTTGTCTTGATCAGCAGGAATACCATATGGTCATCCTCAAAGCAGTAATAATATGCACCTTTGATCTTATTTTCAACCAGATAATTGTACCCGGTATAATAAAGATTAACCGCATTGTATTTCACACTTGTCATACCGTCCTCATACAGCCGCTCGATCTGATCCTCCACCGGTTCAATCTCTGTAATCTCATAACACTGCACTGCATGGAACAGCGAATAGCGAACACCCACAAAAATGAGCACAAGCAATAAGACCATGATGGGGAGCATCATCGCCAATGTATTCTTTATCATTATGATTTCAAACTTCTTGTGCTTCATCGAATCCTGTCGCCTTTTGTCAATTTTTCTCTATCTTATCATTTAACGTACTTCCATTCAACTTTTTTTAACACTTCGCAGGCAGGCGCATAGTATAAACCATAAGAATTTTTAGCGGAGGCATCTCATGAGCGATTTGTCAGCTACACAGTGCGGTTGCGGCTGTGGAAATGGTTTTAACATCGGAAACGGCAGCAACTGTTCCTGCATCTGGATCATCATCCTGTTGTTATTGTGCGGTGGCTGTGGCGGCGGAGGATTCTGCGGTGGAAACGGTTGCGGTTGCGACAATGACTGTATCTGGATCATCCTGATTCTCCTCTTCTGCTGCGGAAATAACAATGGCGGCGGTTGCGGCTGCGGTTGTTAATAGAGGAATTCTTCGGGACTCCCTTGCAAGTTCACTTGTAGGGGAGTTTTTGTTATCTATTGTGTGACATTGGTTGCATCCTCTTCTTCCGGCTCATATTTTCAAATATGCACACATATATTAGACTAATAAGATTTCAGAGCATCCGCCATGCTGCATAATCATCCACTCGATCAACTGATTCATGATGACTCTCTGTTTTTCTTAGAAGCCATGATTCCTTTTGTGGACTATGCCTACAAAAAGCCGTTGATCCTCTTAATTAAATATCAGGAGATCCGTGCTCTGATGCAATGCTTCGATCACCCGGACTATGTCGCCTCCTGTGGGTTCGACTGCCACCCGGAAAACTCCGAAGAAATGATGGAATGTATGTGCCGTTTTCTGCCGGGCGATTTTGCAGGCAATATCAAGAACATGCAACAGATGCTCAAAATGATGCAGGTTATGCAGGCAATGAACGATTCCGGGGCTCCGGGATCACCACCAAATAATTATGGGAATCCCTGCGATCCCCCTCCACCACCAAACAACTGCGGAAATCCCTGTGATTCCCCTCCGCCACCACCGGGGCACGGTCCCCACTATGATTTTCCCCCACCACCAGGCTGCGGTGCACCACCTCCGCCACCGGACTATGCGCCGCGGCAAAGTCATAGTCCAAATTCCATGAGGAACTATACGCAACAGACGCAGAATCCCAAGGACAGCCAAATGCAGCAGGCATCTACGCACAAGAATCTGTATTCCAGTGTCATGGATATCCTGAATTCCCAATAAATAGAAAGGTTCTCCTATGTTTGAACAAAACCCGAAACTTCGAAACATTCATCCAACCAAACTGAAAATCATCAACGAAATCAAAGAGCAGAGCAAATACCAGTCCGCCGAAGAGCTGCTGCCACAGATCCTGCAGATCAATCAGGAATTAAAGCGGCGGAACTTAAGCTTCACAAAAGAAGAATCCGCATTGCTTCTCGAAGCAATGGAAGAAAGCATGTCCCCGGCAGAGCGGCAGAAATTCCAGATGATCAAATCATTTTTCCTGTAACAAAAAACGGTTGTCTGACATGGTACAAACCACTGTCAGACAACCGTTTTTAATTATTTATTACTTACATACAATATTTACAATCTTTCCTGGCACGTAAATCTCCTTTACGACGTTACCAGTCAGCTTATCAGCAACAATCTCCTTGGCACGGGCAAGCACGGCATCCTTATCCTCATCCTTTGCAACAAGAACGGTACCTCTTACCTTACCATTGACCTGTATACCAATCTCAATCGTTGCATCAACGGTCTTTTCTTCCTCGTACTGTGGCCATGCACTGACAGATAAGAAGTCATCATGTCCGAGGGACTCCCAGATTTCTTCAGTCAGATGTGGTGCAAACGGACAGAGAAGCTTGATGAATATCTCAAGCTGTTCTTTACTCAGCTTACCGGCACTGTACACAGAGTTTGTGAGTGCCATCAGGGTTGCGATTGCAGTATTAAACTTCGTCTCTTCAATATCACTGCTTACCTTCTTGATTGCCTTGTGGAAACTTACTTCCAGAGCATCTGTAGACGGATCATCAGATACCATATCTACCATACCTGCTACACGCTCTAAGAAACGCTTACATCCCTTTACAGAACTGTCACTCCAAGGTGCCGCAGCTGCATAATCGCCCATAAATAATACATATGTCCGAAGAGTATCTGCACCGTAATCTTCTACGATATCAAGCGGATCAATCACATTTCCCTTCGACTTACTCATCTTATCGCCATCCGGTCCTAAGATCAGTCCCTGGATTGTACGCTTTGCATATGGTTCCGGTGTATTTACCTCGCCAAGATCATACAGGAAACGATGCCAGAATCTGGAGTAGATCATATGTCTTGTTACATGCTCCATACCACCGTTATACCAGTCAACCGGCATCCAGTAGTCAATCTTCTTGCGGTCTGCAAATGCCTTATCGTTGTTTGGATCAATATAACGAAGGAAATACCAGGATGAACCTGCCCACTGAGGCATAGTATCTGTCTCACGCTTTGCATCGCCGCCACACTTTGGACACTTACAGTTTACATACGAATCAATCTTTGCCAGTGGAGACTCACCATCCTCACCCGGCTCAAAATTCTTCACATCCGGAAGTTCCAGCGGAAGCTCGTCATATGGTACTGCCACGACACCGCAAGATGGACAATGTACCAGAGGAATCGGCTCACCCCAATATCTCTGACGGTTAAACGCCCAATCCTTCATCTTGAACTGTACGCCTGCTTCACCAACACCCATCTTCTTGATCTCTTCGACCATACGGGCGATAGAATCCTTCTTATTTGTAAATCCATTCAGGAACTCAGAGTTGATCATCTCGCCGTCACCGGTATAGGCTTCCTTCGAGATATCGCCACCCTTGATAACCTGGATGATGTCAACACCAAATGCCTTCGCGAAATCATAGTCACGCTGGTCATGTGCCGGCACCGCCATGATTGCGCCGGTACCATATCCCATCATTACATAGTCAGCGATGAAGATCGGAATCTTCTTGCCATTCATCGGGTTGATTCCCATAAGTCCCTCGATCTTCACACCTGTCTTATCCTTGACAAGCTGTGTACGCTCGAACTCGGTCTTCTTCTGACACTCCGTACGATATGCCTTGATGGCATCCATATTGGCAATTTTATCTGCATATTTATCGATCAGCGGATGCTCCGGTGCGATAACCATGAAAGTTACGCCGAACAAAGTATCTGGTCTTGTTGTATAGATCTGCAGCTTCTCATCGGTACCGTCCACATCGAAGTTTACAAATGCACCGGTAGACTTACCGATCCAGTTTTCCTGCTGTTGCTTCACATTTGCAGGATAATCGACATCTTTGAGTCCCTGCAGAAGCTTATCTGCATATTCTGTAATCTTCAGATACCATACAGTCTTTGACTTCTGTACAACCTCGCTGTGGCAGATATCACATTTACCCCCCTGGCTATCCTCGTTAGAAAGAACGACCTTGCAGCTTGGACAATAGTTAACGAGTGCTGTATCACGGAAAACAAGTCCCTTCTCGAACATCTTCAGGAAGATCCACTGTGTCCACTTGTAGAACTTCTCATCTGTCGTATCGATCACACGGCTCCAGTCAAACGAGAATCCAACCCGCTTCAACTGATCGGTAAATCGCGCGATATTCTGATCGGTAATCTGACGTGGATGTGTACCTGTCTTGATTGCATAGTTCTCTGTTGGCAGACCAAATGCATCGAATCCGATTGGGAACAAAACATTGTAGCCCTCCATGCGGCGCTTTCTGGATACGACCTCCACGCTGGAATAAGCCTTGATATGTCCTACATGCATACCTGCTCCACTTGGATAAGGGAACTCTACCAGACCGTAGAATTTCTTCTTGTCTGAGAAGTCCTGTGCTTCAAACACCTTGGCGTCTTCCCATTTCTTCTGCCATTTTTTCTCGATTACTTTGAAATTGTGTCTCATAATATCTCCTTTTGCTAAAGCCGCATCCTATACGAAGCGGTTTAATTTGTCGTCATATTTATAATCCATGGTTGCAAGCGTTTGCTCGAGATCTTCTCTTGCAGTCTGGAATTGTGAACAAAAACTGTCCAAATCGATGCCATCATCGCGCAGCCTCGTATTCACGAAGCTTAAGAGCATCATCGGATCCTTCGGTAAATTTTCGATTGCCATTATAGCACCTCTCCGGTAATCAGCCAAGGGGCTGGTTGATTTACAAACATACTGTCTTTGTTCGTCTTTGCCACGTTGATCTGCAGTACTTCCATATTCGAGATACCATACTTATCAAAAAGCGGCTTGATGCCGGACAAAATATTTAACTCTAAGGTATAGATAACAAACTGCATCTTCGGATTTTTCTTCAGCAGTCTCTGGATATCTTCCTCTAAATGCTTATTGGCAACGATAAAAGAAAGTCTTGGTGTCGGAATCTTCGCCATCGACTCTTCCGATAAATCCGGGATAATCTGAACATTGTGCACGCCAAACTGCTTGACGTTGTCCTCCATCGTATCCTTCGCGCCCTTATCATTCTCCACACAGATAATCGTGCCATCGCTTGCCACAAACGCTGCCTCGATTGCAATACTCTCCGCATCAACTAAGCAGATTGTATCCTGCGAATCAACCCCAAGCAGACTCATAATCACCGCACGGATTTCTTTGCCTACATACTTGATCGGTCCTTTTGAAAACATCTCGTTGCGCATACCAATCCGGTATGATTCCCGCGTCTTCTCATTCAGGATGAAGATGACTGTCGGTCCTGTAATCTTTCGGTTAATCACCTCTTTGATCTTAACATGCTTGACCTGTCCTTCTTCCTCAATTCCGACCGCATACCACATATCATAATCGCCAAAACCAGCCTCCCAGAAATCATAGAACAGATCTTCATGGGATTCATCCGCGAAGATCAACACACGTTTATGTCCTTCCACCGTCGGTATTACGTTTTTCTGTTTTCCACAGATATCCAGAAGCTTGATTTTCTCCGGACTCACCTGCATCTCCTTTGAAAAATATTCCATCCAGTTCAGGATCTGCTTCGTTGCATAACTACCCTTTGCCATACAAATGCCTCCTTGTCTCTCTTTGTTGTATCTCGTTATTTCTTGTCTTTCTCTGTTCCCGATTTTTCTTCTTTCTTCACTGCATTTTCATGTTTCTTCAGATGCAGCTTCTCCATCCAGCGTCGAAGTACCTGCTTCAGGCGGCTTTCACGCAGCGTTTTTCTCTCATCATGACGTTCCCGGTAGACCGGCTCTCCAGTCTCCTCATCAAACTTCTTCAACCGGATATAATCACCTGTAGCTGAAGACAACTCTTTCGCCCGCAGCTTGTCCCGGAGCTGTACTGCAAAAAACGCATACAGACACGCAAATACCGGCACCCCTAAGATCATACCTGCCACACCGAACAGATCCCCGCCAACCAGGATTGCAAGCAATACCCAGATACCGGAGATTCCCGTTGCATCGCCTAAGATCAATGGTCCTAAAATATTTCCATCAAACTGCTGTAATACAATAATCCAGATGATAAATACTACAAACATAATCGGATCATCCATGAGCGCAAGTAATGCTCCCGGCACTGCACCAATAAATGGTCCAAAAAACGGTATGATATTTGTCACACCGACAACTACACTGATCAACACCGCATACCGCATATGCACAGCTGAGGTAAATACAAAACATATAATTCCGATAATGCAGGAATCCAGGATCTTTCCATTAATGAATCCGCCAAACACAACATTTGCATAGGAACAGCCTTCCATGATCTTGTTACCTGTTTTCTTTGAAAACAGACAATAGATTACTTTCTTGCATTGTGCCAGCAGTACATCCTTACTCATCAAAAGATAGATCATAACAACCAGACCGATAAAGAAATTCAGGATTGCCTTAATACCGACAACCACGCCGGAAGAAAGTGTCTTGACGATCGTGTCAAGATTCGGCATGATCTTATCTTTTAATATTGTAAATACATTATTTTCTGCATAACTGAGTACTTGCGACAGCTTATCTTCAATCATCTTGTTCTGCGCAAATACTTTCTTGATCCACGCTTCCGCGTTGTTAATATAATCCTCCATACTGTTTACAAGATCAGTCAGACTTTCATAGACACGCGGAATCACGAGCCACAACAATCCAGTAAGCAGTCCAAGGAATAAAAGCACTGTCAGAATCAGTGCAGGTACCTTAACTTTGCGGTAAATAGTATCATATTCTGCTTCTTTTTTTATCTTACAAACCAAAAAGGAAAGTCCACGCCGGAGATAGATCATAATTGGATTCAGCATAAACGCAATCACTAACCCGATAATAATCGGCGTCATCGCAGAGACAACATTTCCAAAAAAGCCGAAAATAGACTTCCATTGCTTGATCACTTCTGCAAATAAAATACATGCACAACCAGCAAGCGCAAGCATAACTCCAAGTTGAAGAATATTTTTATTCCACTTATTTTTCACGCTTCCTTCTCCTTTTGTTCATAAAATAATTCCGATTTATTATAGCATTTTTAATCGGTAGAAACAACCTAATTCTTGTTGACACTCCCTATATTATTGACTAAAATATTTTTATATAACACGCAAAGGGGTGTATGCACAGATGTATCGGAATATTATCAATGATTTTGCCAGCTGGTACGATCAGGGAAAGCGCAGAATCTTATATGTAAAAGGAGCAAAGGGCGTTGGTAAAACATGGGCAGTCCGCGATTTTGCCACAGCCTTTTTTAAGCAGCAATGTTATATCAATCTGGCAGTGGATTCTGCCTGTCAGGATGCACTTCATGGTGATTCCAATCTGGATCTTCTGTTGTCACAACGATTTCCGGCGGAAGACACCTCCGATTGTATTTTTATCTTTGATGAGGTACAGGCTGTACCTGACTGTGCGGAATACTTTTATGCATTTCGCAGGAATCATCCGGATTACACAATCTGTCTGATTGCATCATCCATGGAATTTACGGAATTTGAATATAGTCACCCTGACGTTTTTGAGATTTTGCGTATGCGGCCGATGACTTTTGAAGAATATATGATTGCCAGCAAAGCACATCCTTTTTTAGACGCAATCTCCAAACACAAGAATACACCACTTACCAATCTTGAGATTGGAGCTATTTCTTCCATGTTACGAGAATATCTGTTGGTCGGCGGAATGCCCGGCATCGTCCACGCATATCTGAAAAACAGGGATCTGTCTATCATCCGCCCAATGCAGGAATCCATGCTGGAAGACTATGTCCAGCTCACAAAACAGACCTATCCAACTGCATTGTATCAGCGTTGTAAACGTATCTTCCGTAGTATTCCGGAGCAGCTCGCCCGTGAAAACAAGAAGTTCATGTACAAGTCCGTTGATTCCAATGCCCGAAGCCGCGAATATGCAGAAGCCGCACAGGCGCTCTGCAATCTCGGGATTGCGAGAAAGCTTCCACGCCTGACTGCCGGTACACTGCCATTGGAAGAGCATGTCGATTACAAATCATTCGAACTGTTCTTTATTGATCACGGTCTGCTTCGTGCCGCTTATGGACTTCCTATGAATGAAGAGATTGATGTCAATGATATATTGGCAGAAAAATGCGGAGCTATCGCAGAACAGTTTATCTTTCAGGAGTTAAGCTCCAAGATTCCTTACTTGTATTACTGGGTATCCGGTGCGACTGCACGTGTGCCGTTTGTTTACGAGGGAGAAGATGCCCCTGTTCCGGTCGATATCCGTTTCATACCGAACACAAAGGCTCAGAATATTAAGACATTCCGCAGTAAAAATGCGAATACAAAAATCGCAGTCAAGGTAAGCTTCAATCAGGTGTCCCTCGATGGAGACACCCTGAATATCCCGGCTTACGGTTTGTGGAATATGTAAGTCACTGCATCTCAATCAGATGAATAAACTCTGTATCTGATACAGCCTTACTGTAATACCACCCCTGCATATAATGGCAGCCAATATCGGCAAGGTGATCGCGCATTTCCGCGGTCTCCACGCCCTCTGCCACAATGTGTAACTCCAATTCATTCAGCATACCAATCGTATGCTTCAGTGTAATTCCGGCTTTCGTACTCTTAAATGCATCCCAGATAATATATTTATCCAGTTTAATAATTGAAAATGGCATATGATTGATATAATCAATATTGGCATAACCGGAACCATAATCATCCAGCGAGAATTTGATTCCATACTGTACAAGATCCATAATGTTGGCATTTACGGTATCTGCCATACTGATTGTCGCAGTCTCCGTTATTTCAATATTAATCTGTTCCGGCCGCACATCATATTTCTCCATGATCTGTTTTACCCTGTCAGAAAAATGCTGCTGCATGAGCTGTACCGGACTGATATTGACTTCAATATACTCGACTGTCGTCTGTGCCAACTTGAAATCGTGGATAAACCGGCATACCTTATCCAATATTACCTCGCCCATCTCAATGATCATACCATTACGTTCTGCAATCGGGATGAAATCCTCCGGCGATATCCATCCAAGCTGTGCATCATGCAGACGGACCAACGCCTCTGCCGAATTATAAACACCTTTTTGCACCGAGAAAATCGGCTGATAATATACCATCAGCTCATCCCGGTCAAGTGCCTGCTTCACCGCCTTTTCAAACGCTTTATCCTGTTTGATCTTTCCCAGATCATAATCCTTTGCATAGGTGATCATGCCCTTTTTCAGGCGTTTTGCCATCGACATGGAATAATCCATAACCTCAATCAGCTGTCCGTATGCCGACGCATC
Source organism: Wujia sp. (assembly GCF_056872695.1). Taxonomy (NCBI): domain Bacteria; kingdom Bacillati; phylum Bacillota; class Clostridia; order Lachnospirales; family Lachnospiraceae; genus Wujia; species Wujia sp. The sequence goes on from NZ_DBMFCD010000003.1 coordinate 19,542, forward strand.
TGCCGGACAATTCACGCAACAAATCGATGCAGACATCATAATCCCTATCTGATTCTCACTATACCACGGATGACGAAACCGTTCATGTACTGTCTGTGCCACATTGTCAATCTGATCCAATTCTTTATATAATACAATACAAAACTGATCCGCACCCAGGCGGAACACCGTCTTTGCAAACGGAAGCTTATCCATAAAAGCCCCAATCTGACGGAGCAGATTATCTCCATTTTCGACACCATATGTCTTATTGATAAACTTAAAATCATCCATCGCAACAACAACGATGCCAAATGGTTTTTCATTTAAAAAAAACGTATGCAGATATTCTCCAAGGAAGCGGCGGTTAAACTGTTTTGTTACTGTATCTATCACGCTGTTTGGATTTTGTAGATAATAATACAATGTCAGGCAGACCGTTGCTGTCACAAAATTCAAGAAAAGCACATGCGTTTTTAACTGCATAATTACCGCTATCACAACAAGCAGCATATGAAACATCACAACCATCGTCTTGGCAAACAGTGTGTGGTTGACACGGCATATCGCTACAACTGAACTTGCTACAATCGTGAGAATCGCAACCGTAATTAATACAATCACACCATAATCATATATATACCGTCCCTCATCTACTTCATACACCCAGTTTGTATATGGATTTGTCACAAGTACAGCCACATCGATAACTCCACAGACAGACAACATCCATTTCGCCTGCAGCATCTGCTTTGCATTGATATGTACGATCTGTAACACATAATATGCAAACAACAAAGGAATTGCATTCAGTGCAAGATGCTGCAACGTGCTTGTCACCCAAAAAACGGTACTTCCTGCAGTTCCGGTTGTCTGCGCAAGCTTTGTGCTTACAATCTCCAATCCTGTCGACACAAAAACTGCAGAAAGCGCAACTAAAAACGTCCGATGGCTTGCAAGAGGTATTCTTTTTTCATGAAAATACCACATGATTATAATCAGCAGCAGATAAATCGCCGCATAATCATATGCCAGATCCCAATTCAACATAAACATACTCCGTTCTTAATATACACTACCATCCATCCATACATTCAGATCCAGCTCCTGCCCGATTCCCGCAATTGTTCCGTTTCCGGTATACTGCCATCCGGCATACAGGTAAGGAAAATCAGGCTGATTTGCATAATGTGCCAGCCACAGCTTGTAATTTCCCAGTCTTGTCATATCCAGTTTCTGCACAAACCAGTTCCGGTTTGAATAAATCATTGGTGTATATCCTGCATTTTTCACAGTCTCACAGAATCCTACAACTCCATCGGTCCGTACATCATTGGAAATATCCGCTGTTCTTGCGCCATCTGCGTAAACCTCTTCCGTATCAATCACAACCGGCATATCCAGCGTATAAGAAGATGCCAGACTCAATGCAAACTGCGCTTCTGCAACTCCCTCATCATAGCTGATTGCCTGACTGTAAAAATAAATTCCAACCTTGATTCCGGCAGCTTTCGCACCCTCGATATGCGTCTGGAACATCTCATCCGCCACAAGTTTTCCCTCTGAACCATAACCGCGATAACCCACACGGATAAACGCAATCGTAACACCTGCCTGCTTCAACGCGTCCCAGTCAAGCTCTGTCTGATACGATGACACATCAACCGCAAGTGCAGACAACCGGCTGCCATCCTCTGCATGGTAAGCCATGATCGTACTATCGCCATCCTCCATATAGAAGTTGTCCGTCTGGAAGTCATTCCGTGGAACTTCCTTTACAATCTTATAAAATTCACAATTCGGGATATCCCCGACCAACACATAGCTTGCCCTTGCAAACTGCCAGAAATTCGTATAAATCATCTGCGCTTCCGCTCCCGGCTGCAATGTCCATGTATATCCCTGCCCTGTCACAGGAACCGGCTTATATTTCTTACGATTTCCAATATTCACTCCAATGACAACACCGATCAGTACAAGTACGACCGCAATCGCTCCAACCAGAATTACATGTGGCCAGTTTATCTCATAATCTCTTTTTTTCTGCTGTTCCATACTCTTTGGTGAACCTTTCTTAACCTACTTCTTATCATATCACAAACGGGCATCTGACTCAACCGGAAACGCCTTATTTTTCGAGCGATTTATCATGTAACCGCCAAGCACGCACAACCCGACACCCATGACAATAACGATGAGCGCCGGCACTCCTTTCTCCGAAAAAAACGGCAGGACACGGGCCACCTGTTTTGGATAAAATGCAGCTGTCACGGACAACGCATTGTTGAAAAAATGCATGAGCATCCCCGGAAGCAGACTACCCGATTGAACAGCAACATAGCAGAGTGCCACACCGATGAGTGCTGTCGTCGGTGTCTGCACCAGATTCATATGATACAGCCCAAACACGATCGCCGCCGTCAGGATTGCAGCCCGTTTCTTCATCGTATGTTCCAGCGAAGATAAGAAAAATCCCCGGAACAACAGTTCCTCGCACACTGCTGGAAGCAACGCAATCAGCAGTAGGCAGATGCCATACCCATATGTATAGATTGCTTCCATAGATCCTGTCATGCTCTCTGCACTCTTCGGGAACAACATGCTCGTGATACTCGTCAGGATCATACCAACCAGGATCGTTCCCATCATCAATATAAGCCCGCCAGCAAAAAAGCCCGGGTGGCAAAGCCGGATACGAAATGTCTTTCGCATGTCCTTCTTCGTATACCACGCAGTGAAAAGCGGAACTCCACCGACAATTCCCTGTGTGACAAACAATCCAACAAGCATACTCTTCGCACTGGCAAAGCCGCCGACATAGATCATCAGCACCAGCACGACCGGAAGCACCAGACAGGCATCTCCAACTGATGGAACATCGCCTTTTAACATGTTACTTCTGCGCTCAAAAATCTGTACGTTTCCAGTTCCATCGCCGAACAGAATCGCTTCACTGTTATAAAGTTTTCCGAGCATAAGCACCGCAATGATTCCGTATGCCACGTTGCTGAACAAAACGATCGTGATTGCGGAAAAACTGAACTTAAATGCCATCAGATCGCGAATCAGCAGACAGATATTGGCAACCGGGACAAGTGCCATGTTTCTGGTGAGTGTTACATTTGGCATAAACCCAATAAATGACGCAAACATCACAAGCAGCATAAGCGGCGTAATATAATTATTTGCCTCCTTATACGTCTTCGCAAATACGCAGAAGCACATAGAAAGCGCACTGATTAAAATCGCAAAGGCAAGAATACACAGGCAGCAGACTAAGATTGCCGGAACGAATTTTGACACCTGTATCCTCGAAACCATACCGGTCGTCTGCACCGCCAGTTTGTACAGATATACACCGATTCCACCCATCGAAAGGACATTTAACAAGGCGGAAGCAACTCCGATCGTTCCAACTGTCAGGAACTTACTGAAAATCAGTTCCTGATTTGTGACCGGCAGCGTCAATATCGTCTCCAGTGTTCCACGTTCCCGTTCTCCAGCGGTCGTGTCAATCGCCGGGTACATCGTTCCCATCAGCAGGCTCACAACAAGCATAAACGGCACGATCACGCCGAGCAGGCTTCCGGTCGACTCCTCAGTTGTCGCACGATCGTCGGCCTCTATCTGAAATGGATGTAACACCGTATCCGGATCTAAGCCTGCCGCCTCCAGACTCTGATTCGTCAGAGAATCTGAATATGCTTCAAGTACCTGACGCACCTTCTGTTCCGCATAGCTTGAATTCGTAACCGAGGACAGATACGCGATATTATATCCGGTTCCATCTTCATTTTCATATACGATTGCATTGATCTTTTCTCCCCGCAGAATGATCGAAATATCTGCATTCATGACATTCAGATCTTCCAGCTTGAAATGCAGCGTGTCATCGTCCGGATGCAGAAACATCTGGACAAGCTCCGGATTCGTATCCATAAAGTCAACCGCAATTTCATACGTTTGTTCATCCATCTGCGTTGTCACCTTCGACATCATAGCCATACCACCGACAAACATCAACGGATAGATGAGAATCGGCACGATCAGCATCATGATCACGGTTTTCTTGTCCCGCAGAACGTCCAGCATTTCCTTCTTATATAACTGTTTTATCACTCGAAAATTCATGTGTTCCCCTCCATCTGTCCTGTCTCTTCTTTGATTTCTTCTGCCATGAATACACGAAATGCGTTCCTCAGGTTTTCACATCCGGTCTGTGCATAGATCTCATCCATCGTCCCCTGTGCGATTACCCTTCCACGCGAGAGCATCACGATCCGGTCACAAAGCATCTCCGCTTCTTCCATATAATGCGTGGAATACAAAACCGCCTTGCCGCGTGCCTTCTCCTTCTGCATAAAATCAATAATCGCACTGCTGCTCATGATATCGAGTCCCAGCGTTGGTTCATCAAAGATATAAAGCTTCGGACTGTGGATCAGACACCGGGAGATAGACGCCCGCTGCGTCTGTCCGGTAGACAGCTTCTCAATACGGTTATCAATAAAGTCCTCCAGAGACAGGATCCGTGCGATTTCCTCAATCCTCGCCTGTATCACGTCCTCCGACAATCCATAAATATTCCCCGCGATCGTAAGCAGCTCCCGCGTAGAAAGCCTGCCATACAGCTTCGTATTGCCTGACAGATACCCGATCTGCCGTTTGATTTCCGTCTGATCTGTAACGATCCGGTTACCATCTGTATATCGGACAATGCCCTCTGTCGGCTGCATCAGACAGCCAAGCATCCGGAGCAGTGTTGTCTTTCCGGCGCCATTCGGTCCCAATACACCAACGATTTCGCCTGCATTTACATGCAGGTTCACATGATCGACTGCCGAAAATACTACTTTCCTGTGTTTTTTCTCATTTTTTACGAACTGTTTTACGAGATTTTCTGCTTCTAACATTCCTTCTCCTTTCCCTGTTCCCGCTCCGATTATCCTGATCTAAAAAGAAAAGGCTGTCCGGATTTACACCGACAGCCCTAATATTGGTAATTAATCTTATATTCTTCACTGCCAAGCTTGACATGTATGATTCTATGGTTATAACCGATCCGATTATAACGGCACATTAATTTTGTGATCCATCCGAGTTTCTTTGGAATCTCCATATATCGGAAAATGGGTTGTTCCTCAATAACTCGGTAATCCGGTCTCCATGCGCCAAACAGCTGTGCAGCATCATTCACCGAAAATTTCCGTGTCTTCCGTTTTTGTACAGTCTGGCTATGCTTCCATGTATTCGCTGTTGCATTTGCCAGTGTCGTAGATGCAGTAAATACCAGATGGGACCCCGGGAACAATTCCCGGATCTTTGCAATCAGATCCCGGACCTCATTCTTGTTCAGATACGAAAATCCATCATCACATACAAACATGACACCCTGATTCTGTTTACACCGGATCTCATCTAACCATGAGAAATCCATCAGTCTCCGGCCTATTGTCTTTTCTCTCTCACGTTCCCCGTACATCGCCCGGCGAATCGACATAATATTGTGCGAATCGACACTATACCACTGGATTCTTCCATTATCCACCCTGCCAAACATATTATCCAGCCGGCATGCCATATGTACGACCGTTCCCCAAGGGAACTCTTCCGTAAATCTTCGCACCAGCGTATCACAGGCACTCGCATCCGCCGCCATCCGAATATTCTGATACTCACTAATATGCGGATTCAGTCTGGAAAAATCGAATTTGTGATCATATATAAACTTTGAAGCCCAGTCATCCTTGAAATATTCCGGATATTTCTTCGACCACTCTGACATCATTTTCAATGGATAGATTGCCCGCAGCGAAGTATCAAACGTTCCATTGATGCAATCGGTCAAAAAGCCCTGTGCCTTTTTGTATTCCTTAGTTTTATCATAAATCATGAAATCCTCGGCTTCTTCCTCAAACTCAAAGAATCGGATATTCACGCCAGCTTTCTTGGCTTTTTTATAAAACTCCCGTGCATAACAATGGTATAAATCCTGCACCCCGGAAAATAACACCACGTCGTCACAGATATCTGTCATATCTCCATAATACGGACTGGTATACTCTGTTTTTACCGCATAATCACGCACCCAGTATGAATTCAAAAACTCTTTTACATGTTCATTATAAAATGTCCATTTTGCATGTTTAGAATTCTCAATCAACTCCTGTTCCATGCTCTTATCAAAAAACTCTGTATCCATCATCGGAGAGAGCAGATACAACTGATCCGGTTTACGCAAACCTTCCCGCCATGCCGCCATAGCAAGTGACAGAGCCAGTCCGCCGCCGGCACCGCACCCCATCAAAACAACCCGTTCTACGTCCTGTCCCTTCGTACAGTTTGCATATGCCGGCTCCAGCATCTGGAAGACCTCCCGGCAGCAATGTTCAGGCGCCAACGGATACATCGGCAGAAAAATCCCCGCATGACAGGCAAGTGCCGTCTTCGCAAGGAACATCCATTCCGCTGAATTCATCTTGAAACAGAGCTTGCTGGAATACAGGTACATAATGTAAGTACCATTAAACCCCTGTTTCGGTACGAGACGATAGCACAACCGTCCTTCTTCATGCAGCTCATCAATGTCAAACTGCTTGACAACAAACGGTGGAATTTTAAACTCTGATTTCCGCTTGCCAAGTTCCACCTGCCGCTTTAAATCCTCTGCGCGCATCCTATGAAATTTTGAAGATATCGCTTTTCCCATAATACTTACATTTTACCAAACTTATCTTATATGGGCAAGTTGTTTTCCTTCTCATTTTCTCCATGCGGAAGATGGGGTGAGGCGGAAGCATTTACCTCTGTCCGATGCGGAAGATGGGGTGAGGTGGAAACAGAAAAAGGTCCAGTGGACCTTTTTCCCACCGAACCGACCGACGAGCCATTTATGGCGAGGAGACCTTGAACCCATGGGTTCAAGGTCTTTTCCGCATCAAAAAAGGGATAGGCAATTGCCTATCCCTTTTGATGCGGAAGATGGGACTTGAACCCACACGGTATTGCTACCACAGGCACCTGAAGCCTGCGCGTCTGCCAATTCCGCCACTTCCGCGTACTGCGTTTCGTATCATATCATTTCTTTTCACAAATGTCAACAGAAATTTTAATAATTTCGAAACGCTTTTTCATTTTAAATTATTCTGCATCTGTAGAAGACGCATTACTGTCTGTAGCAGCCGGTGTCTCCACTGTTGCATCTGTGGCAGTTGCCTCTACACCCTTACCGTTCTCTAACAGGTAATCAACGACCTTCTGTGCCAGTGCATAATAGACAAGATCTTCTGAACTGTAATTTTCCTCCAGTGTAGATGAATCATAACCATAATAATCCATCACTGTCTTCTTGTAATCATCGACTTCTTCCTTTGTCACAGTAATTCCGGCATCCTTCGCCACCGCACAAACGGCAATCTTCTCTTTCATGTAATCCTCTGCCAGTCCCTGTACATACTCGCGGAAATCATCCTCACTCCGGAAACCATATCTGGCAGTTACATAATCACCAAGAGAATATCCATACTGGGATGCAGCTTTCTCCTGCTGCGCGATGCTCTGATCGATCAGATCCTGCATTTCCTTCTGTGGGTACTCATTGTAAGTCGTCTTCTCTACAAGCACCTGCATAACAGCACTCTCATTTGCACTCTTATCAGACTTTTCATACTGTTCCACCAGATCTTTTCTTACAGAATCCTCATATTCAAGAACTGTTGTTGCATCTGTATAAGAAGCAACAAATGCATCATTATACTCTGGAAGCTGTGTATCTGTCATATAATTGATTGTAACCTTAAAATCTGCTTCCTTACCGTTCAGATTTTCCTTCCCATAATTTTCCGGAAAAGTTGCTTTGATATTAAACGTCTCGCCAACCTTGTGTCCCATGATACCATCCTCAAAGCCCGGAATCATGCTTCCGCTGCCAAGTGTCAGATCGTAACCGGCACCGTTCGAATTGCCACCATCGAATTCCACGCCATCAATACTTCCAACAAAATCAATGTTTACATTATCGCCCTCTTTGACTGTTCCTTCTTTGACCTGTGTCTTAGTCGCATACTGCTGTAAAAGAGAATCAATCTTTGTCTTTACATCTGCATCTGTCACAGTTGATTTTGTCTCCTCATATTCCAGTCCCTTATACTCCGGCAGGTCACAATACGCTGCATATTTGTCAATCATGCTCTCCTGGTCAACGCCATCAACCTTCTTTCCACATCCGGTCAGCATTGTCATACCAAGTGCAAGGCTCAGTACATACCCAAGTGTTCTAAACTGCTTCTTCATAATACATATCCCTTCTAAACCTAAATATAGGATTCAAAAACTTAAATCCCTAGCATTTATACCATATTTTAAGGAAAATGAAAAGGTTATTTTGATATTTCACAAAGAAATCACAGGGCGCATACTATTTTTCTATCCCGTATAAGGCACAAAAATGGCTTGAATACGCGGTTTTCCGGCATTTTAGGTGTCCAAAAAATCGCAACATCTAGTTTTTGTGTAATTTTTCGATACTATATTTAGTGTTTTTATGTTTACAAAGCACAAGAGGGATGGTATAATGTGAAACCGTATTCACGTTTTTATTTGGATACCAAAGAAATATACTGAACAGATAGTTTTAGGAGAGGGTTTATGAAAGTTATCAAACGAGATGGTCATACAGTGACCTATGACCGAAGCAAGATCATCACTGCCATCAAAAAGGCAAATGCTGAGGTTGAACCATGCGAAAAAGTAACAGATGAAAAAATTGAGGAGATTGTCGAAAGTATCGAGAGTAAGAACCGCCCACGTATGCTCGTAGAAGATATCCAGGATATTATCGAGCAGAAATTGATGGCAGACGGCAAGTTTGTTCTTGCAAAAACTTACATTATTTACCGTTATTCCCGTGAGCTTGTCCGTAAAGCTAATACAACTGATGATTCCATTTTAAGTCTGATCAAGAACCGTAACAAGGATGTTATGGAAGAAAATTCCAACAAGAATGCAACGGTTGCTTCTACCCAGCGTGATCTGATTGCGGGTGAAGTATCCAAGGATCTGACACGTCGTGTTCTGCTGCCGGAGAAGATTTCCAAGGCGCACGATGAAGGCGTTCTGCACTTCCATGATGCAGACTACTTCTTACAGCCGATCTTTAACTGCTGTCTGATTAATATCGGAGATATGCTCGATAACGGAACCGTGATGAACGGCAAGCTGATTGAAAGCCCAAAGAGCTTTCAGGTAGCCTGTACCGTTATGACGCAGATCATCTCGTCTGTTGCCAGCAGCCAGTATGGCGGTCAGTCCGTAGATATCCGTCATCTTGGCAAATATCTGCGCAAGAGCTACAACAAATATAAAAACAAATTAGTGGAAGAATTTGGAGATAAGATTGACGACACGATCTTAGAGCAGATGGCTCAGGACCGTTTACAGGACGAGCTTCGTTCCGGTGTTCAGACAATCCAATATCAGATCAATACCCTGATGACCACGAACGGACAGTCTCCATTCGTGACATTATTCCTGAATCTTGATCCAAATGACGAATATATCGAGGAAAACGCGACTATCATCGAAGAAATCCTCCGGCAGCGACTCGAAGGTATCAAGAACGAAAAGGGTGTGTATGTAACGCCTGCATTTCCGAAACTTATTTATGTCTTAGATGAGCACAACTGCTTAAAGGGTGGCAAATACGATTATATTACAAAATTAGCCGTCAAATGTTCTGCAAAGCGTCTCTATCCGGATTATATCTCTGCGAAGAAGATGCGTGAGAACTACGAAGGCAATGTCTTCTCCTGCATGGGATGCCGTTCTTTCCTCTCTCCTTGGAAGGACGAGAATGGAAATTACAAATGGGAAGGTCGTTTCAACCAGGGTGTTGTATCTCTGAATCTCCCACAGATCGGTATTCTGGCAAAGGGCAACGAAGAGAAGTTCTGGAGCATGCTGGATGAACGTCTGGATCTCTGCTATGAAGCATTGATGTGCAGACACCATGCTCTGCTCGGTGTGACATCCGATGTCAGCCCGGTACACTGGCAGTACGGTGCGATTGCACGTCTTAAAAAGGGAGAGAAGATTGATCCATTATTGAAGGATGGCTACTCTACGATTTCCCTCGGCTATATCGGTTTGTATGAGGTAACAAAGCTTATGACCGGAAAGAGTCATACGGAACCGGGCGGTGAGGAATTCGCACTCCGCGTCATGAACCGTCTTCGCAAGGCATGCGATACCTGGAAAGAAGAAACCGGTCTTGGCTTCGGTCTGTACGGCACACCTGCAGAAAGCCTCTGCTATCGTTTTGCAAGGATTGACCAGGAGCGTTTCGGAACAATCGAAGACGTCACAGATAAAGGTTATTATACAAACTCTTATCATGTAGATGTCCGGGAAAAGATTGATGCTTTCAGCAAGTTCCGCTTCGAGAGCCAGTTCCAGACAATCTCCTCCGGTGGTGCAATCTCTTATGTAGAGATTCCAAACATGCGTCACAATTTAGAAGCACTTGAAGAAATCGTCCGCTTTATTTACGACAACATCCAGTACGCAGAATTCAACACCAAATCTGATTACTGTCATGTCTGCGATTATGATGGCGAGATCATGATCAACGATGACAACGAATGGGAATGTCCACAGTGCGGTAACAAGGATCATTCAAAAATGAATGTCACACGTCGTACCTGTGGTTATCTCGGTGAAAACTTCTGGAACGTCGGCAAGACAAAAGAAATCAAAGCACGTGTATTACATCTGTAAATCGAGGTTGAAAAATAGATATGAATTATGCTGATATTAAGCGCATTGATGTGGCAAACGGGCTCGGCGTCCGGGTTTCCCTGTTCGTGTCCGGCTGCTCCCATCACTGTAAAGGATGTTTTAACGAAGAAACATGGGATTTCAATTATGGAAAACCTTTCACCGAAGCTGAAATTGAGCTGATCCTGAATTATCTGAAACCTGACTACATCAAAGGCCTGTCGCTTCTTGGCGGCGAGCCTTTTGAATATGTCAACCAACAGGGTTTGCTTCCATTGCTTCGCAGATTTAAAGCGTTGTACCCGCAAAAAGATGTGTGGTGTTACACCGGATATGATTTTGAAAAAGATATACAGGGAAAAATGATGGTCACGTGGCCGGAGACGCGAGAAATGCTCCGCTACATTGATATTCTGGTCGACGGAGAATTCGAGATGGACAAGAAAGACTTATCACTTCGTTTCCGCGGTTCCTCCAACCAGAGAATCATTGATGTCAAACGTTCCCTCGCAGAGGGGAAAATATGTCTGAAGGAGGAATTCTACAAATGATTACACACATGCAGATAAAAGTTAAGAAATTACACGAAAATGCAGTATTGCCAACCTACGGTTCTGTCAATGCTGCGGGTGCCGATTTGTACGCATGTACTGATACTCCACTTACGATTGCGCCGCACGAAACTATAATGGTTCACACCGGTCTTGCCATGGAGATTCCTGAAGGTTACGCCGGCCTTGTCTATGCCCGAAGCGGACTGGCTGCCAAGCGTCATCTGGCACCGGCAAACAAAGTTGGTGTTGTAGATTCCGACTACCGCGGGGAGTTCATGGTTGCTTTGCACAACCACAGCAACGAGACACAGACAATTGAGCCGAAGGAGCGTATTGCGCAGCTTGTCATCACACCGTATATCGTTGGAGATTTCGCTGTGGCTGACCAATTAGACGAAACCGAACGTGGCGCAGGCGGCTTTGGATCCACCGGTCGTTAATCAGATACCACTTTCTGGATATCCGAGGAAATGTCACGCACTGCAAAAACCACTGCAGTGACATTTCCCTGTGGATCCCAGCTTTGCGGTGTCATAATTGAGCATACCCAGCTTTGATTATCATCTCTGGAGATATTTGCGATATATGTTTTTGCTTTCAGGCGTTTTGCTATTGTTCCTAAATCAACAAATTTGCAATACGCCTCCTGGCACTCCTTTGCCACAAAGTTATCAATGTAACAATCCAGCATTATCTCTGCCGTTTTGGCTTCTTTCAGAATGGCTCCCATCTCTCCCGGGATTTTGATAATCTCCCACTCTGACGTTTCAAGCTGGATCAAAATATTCAGCTTATAAATACTCCCCACTGCATTAATGATCCGGAACTGTTTCTGCATCTCCTGCATTGTATTTTGTGCAGAACGGTCACGCAGAAAAGCCAGGATCAACAGGAAAAAGATATAAACTGCCGTACTGAATGCAAGTATTGTCGTACGCGTTGCAAACACTTCTCTAACCGGATATACCACATATAATCTGTACTGTTTATATCTCATTTGTTTTCCATACCAATGTTTACCATTATATTTTATTTTTGTGATTTTCCCTGCCTGCCACGCTGATTCATCTGTAATATCAATCGGACATCCATCAATCAACTGTCCCTGAACATGTTTTTCATTTGTATTCAACACAATTTCTCCGTTCGTTATAACTACCATACCATCCATTTTAAACTGATATCCGGAAATCATGGTATCAAGAGAAATTTCATTTACTCCCATTGGCCGCAATTCCACTTCGTGGTAACAAAGAATCAGTCCTGCGGCATCTTCTCTTGCAACGACCGCAAAATCATATGTTTTTTCTCCAATCTGCAGCCGCTCCATATAGGATTTTTCCGGATATTCCAGAATCTGTGATACGGAATCATTTTTCAGTTCCTTCTCAAACAGGATCTGTGCATCCTCTCCACTGGAAATTACGCACTCTCCCCTCTTGTCTGTCACGACAACACCTGTCAGATTCTCATCCAAAACATATGCATCCAGAATATCCTTGTGTATTGCAACACCATGCTGCTCATACAGAGCAATCGAGATTGCTTTCTCCTGCAGATTGATCAGATCTTTTGTCTTATCATCACTCACGTAATTATCATAGCGTTCACAGGTACGGCGTGCATACAATAATGTCTCATCCGCCACACCACTTACCGTCTGCTTTGCCATATAGGTTGTAAGCAAAAAAATAAATGCCAACAATAAATTTCCCGCTATAATCGGAAGAAATCTTATCATGACATTTTTCTTTGCATTTTTTGTATGTTTCACCATCATTTATCCCCCCTACTATATACCCGGTGTTTTACATTTTCCCCGCACCAATTATATGTCATGATATAAAAACTGTCTACCATTTATTTACAAAAATCCCCCGGAATTTTGACATTCCAGGGGACCTATAGATAGAAGACTCTTACTCCAGATTCAGCTTATGCTTACAGGTAAGCGTCGTAGCCACGGAAAGTATCGCAATTCCGACAACCTCTATGATCGTAACCGTCACAAGCACAACCAGATACTGCTTTGCCGTCGATGAGATCTGCTCCAGAAATAAGTCAATATCCTGCTTTGACAGAATCTCACTGAACACAACAACAAGTATGCCGTATATCATCTGGATCAGAGCAAAAAACACAACTGACCATATGCGTTTTCCCTTTGTGAATGCATGGCCAAATGCATAGGCGGCATTGATCGTCCAGATATTGCACATCACACCGAGCCACATCATAAGAAGTGCCAATACACCATCCAACACAATCAGACTCCGATCCACTGTCATCCCGGACATCGAAAGGAATTGCTGTACGAACCATACGAAATCACTGAACACCTCGAAATTCCCGGTTGCGACGCAGACAGCAAGCCCATAAACAGCAACCATCCAGGCAATCATCACCAGATCACAGATAAGTCTCGCGCCGATGAGTGTGGATGTCTTTACCGGCAGGGTATGGGTAAGATACCCCTGATCCTTGAAGAAGCGATTCCTAAAATCAAGGCATGGAAGCAGTACGACCATCACAATCACGGCAAACATTGCCAGAGCAAACATCACATCTACAAGCTTTACAAATACGGCAAATGCAGTCGTACCAACCACGTTATATAATTTATCCAGCCCGAGCACGATAACCGCAAAAATCATCACACCGGCAGATATCATTCCGACTAATCCGGAACGGTTTACAAATTCATTTTTAATACATTTTCCTAGCATCGAAATACCTCCCTGAATATCTCATCGATTGACTGTCCTTTTTCTGCCCGCAATGCATCCGCATCCTTCTGACAGAGGATCTCGCCCTCCTTGATGAAGATGACTTCATCCAATATGTTCTCAATATCCGAAATCAGATGTGTGGACAGCAGGATCGTCGCTTTCTCATCGTAGTTTGTAAGAATCGTCTGCATGATATAGTCTCTGGCTGCCGGATCGACACCTGCGATCGGCTCATCTAAGACATAGAGTCTTGCCCGGCGGCTCATCACCATAATCAACTGTACCTTCTCTTTGTTACCTTTCGACAGCTTCTTCAAGGTCATATCCGGGTCGATATTTAAGAGCTTCATCATGTCATACGCCCGCGTCTCATCGAAATCCGCATAGAAGTCCTTGAACATATTGACAAGCTGACGGATTTTCAGGTACTCGTTGAAATACGTCCGCTCCGGCAGATACGAAACAACCGCCTTTGATTCCGGTCCAACCTCATGTCCGCAGATGCGGATGCTTCCTTTCTCCGGTTGCAGCAGACCAACCAGCATCTTGATGAGTGTTGTCTTGCCACTTCCGTTCGGTCCCAGCAGACCGATAATCTTTCCTTCCGACAATGTCAGGTTCAGATTCTCAAATACAGTTTTCGAGATTCCATACCCTTTCTTCACACCGGATATTTCTACTAAATTACTCATGTGCTCCCTCCTCGTGTAAATATCCTTTCAATACTGTTATAATCTCACCGTCTGCATATCCAAGTGTTCGCATGCTATCCACAAACGCCTGTAAATGCTTCTGGCTCAGTTCCTCTCGCATACTCGTTCCTCCTGCCTTTTGCTCTGCTACGAATCGCCCTGCCGTCCGCTGGGAATAAAGCACGCCTTCGCGCTCTAACTCCGAAAGTGCTTTCTGCATCGTATTCGGATTCACACCTGCGGTCAACGCAAGTTCCCGCACTGCCGGAACCTGATCGCCCGGCTTCAGGATACCCTGCGCGATCTGCATCTTTATCGCATCCACGATCTGCAGATAGATCGGGGATTCATTGTTAAACTTCCATGCCAATCTTTGCTCCTCCTTTTTGTATTATTGTATTATCTGAGTAGTACAATAATACAGTAGTACAGTTTTGTCAAGTACTTTTTAAAAAATATGCTGAACATGTTTCATCATTGCTTTTATATAAAAAAAGAAGCCATCTGCATACACAGACAGCAGGTGGTTTATTTTTCTATCTATACAAAAAATCGAGCAGGTTAACACCTGCTCGTTATAAAATAATGTTAGACTGTATTCGAATTTAAGAAGAACAATTAAACTATTATATTTTCATTACCCAAACAATCTCTTCAACCAATTCCAAATATCTGACTGCAATAAAATAATTTATACCCCCTTTCTTAATTGCTCTATAAAAGCTTACACTTCACATAACATTTTCTTACTTTGGATGTTGTTTTAAAATCCGATAACTATTTTTATATGAAAACACCAGCCAAGCAAGCCATAACCATAACAACAATTCCAAATAGTAACAGCTATACAAAAATAAGCATATCAAAACCGCACCCAATATTCCATTTGTTTTTTTGCTTCTCAATCTAAAACAATCTAACAAAACATATATACTAAACAATATAAATAGAGCAACATATTTAACACCTATTTGTACCGCTTCTACACCTATACACATACCATAAATTATCAACGTCAACAGAATGCATGCCATTTTCACACGTCGCTTAGTTTCTGTTAAGGTATCCCCACTGTTCCAGACAGCCACAAGCAACACTATCATACCAATACAAAAATTCACATTGGCACAGTACCGATGATACAAATATGATACACTCGGTTTGATATGGAATCTTAGTTTTTCATCAACCGTCACTGGATATTCTACTTCTACATTTCCTTTCAAATCCCCACTCTGTTTTATACGGATTACATCTGTTCCCGGCTTTTCTGCCTTCACCACGCAACCTTGAAAATCCTTATGATTCCATGCCAATCCGATGATTACATATTCATGCTCTATCGTTAAATCTGCATACGGATAGTAACTAGACAAATCCTCACATACAACCGTCGTCCTCGTTTCCTCTGGAATATATGCATAAAACGTCTTCTTTGGTGCAAATATATATGCAAGATTACATACGATCCCACATATTGCAAAAATTATTACAGCTCTGCGCACTGACTTTTTTGCAAATGCATCCCTGACAGAACACCATGCACTTACCCGTTGTTCTATCTTACCTGTCAATATCAGGTATACCACAACTGATGCAATATGCAGGTATATTATAATAGTCATTTTATCTACCTGTGGGAACAACCGAATTAACATCTTACATATGCTGATTCCTGCAAACAAAAAGCTCTCTGAAACAGCTACATTTTTAATCACTGTATAAACCATACAACATGCAAGCAACACAGGCACCCAGTTAATCAGCCTTGGCACCCATAACCATGGAATAATTGTATAGCGTACAGTTTCCGTTGTTTGATTCCTTACAACTGTGGAAAATATGTTATAATCCTGCACAGAAATGCCAACGATCAAAATATATGTAACAATATAAATTATGGTACAACAAATAATTTTTCTTTTCATGTTTAATATATACTTAAGATATTACTAAAGTAACTAATCTTTTTTTCAAAACTAACAAGCTTAATATAATATTCCTCACCCCATGAACATATCCTACAATATGTATCATATTTGCCATCTTCATAGATTTTATATATTCCTGTAATCGTAAAAAAATGTGATTTTATTTTCTGATTAACAGGATATAAAGCCCCCGCATTGTTTTTATAAAGTTGTAACGGTTCCCTTGGTGCATAATACGATGCAACAACTGGTATATTATCATCAAGCATATTAATAATGCCATATTTTATATTATCTCCATCATAACTTTGTGCCCAATTAACTCTATATTCAGCACCATTATTATTTAACGTTATACGAAGTCCTTTTTCCATAGTTTTTGGAAAAACTCCAAAAACTCTGTCTACTTTATATGTTTCAAATTTTTTATTCACAAATTTTTTATAGCTATCATTTGTATATGCGCCTGCATTTTTTTTCAAGATACCTGCATCACTTATCTGATAAGCGCGTGTATCTAACAAATACAACTCTAGATCACTCATTGCAATAAGACCGCATCCACTGTCTTCTATATTCTTATTCTCATTTTTCCACCATCCTTGATTTCCCCCCATCAAGCAGTTTCCATTAGGATCTAATATAGACAAATAATTATATTTTCCCAAATATGCAATATCAACTATATCTTTGCTGAATGGTTTTTCATCAATAGTATCTGGAATACCATCCCCATCTGAATCTTTTTTCCCCGGATGACTCTTCATATGCGCAATAGTACACGAGTATAAATTACCATCCACGTAAACAACTTCTTGAGTGGGCACCCCTCCTAATTCGTCATAATCACTAATCCCATCTCCATCCGAATCTACAAGATTAGGATCTGTATATACAATTTTGTTATTAGATAGTTTTATTCCATTAATTTCATATATATCATATATTCCATCTCCATCACTATCCTTCATATCTATATTATCAACGGTTTCTTTTTGAAGGTTTTCCATCACTTTTATCAAATCTTCAGACCTTGCTGCATAATAATAATTCCCACCTGTAGTGTATGCCAGATTTTCCATCACTCCCGAAGTTCCGCTTGCAACATTAACACAATAAATAACTATATTATTATCATTGGCACATGTTATAATTTTGAGGGACTCGGATACGTCCCCATCACATATTAAAATTATCATTTTTTCATTATCTGATTCCTTATTAATTAATTCAGTAATTGCCAGTTCTAACCCCTCTTCTGCATTTGTCCCCCCCATTGCTTTCAATTGGGTTATATTATTTTTTATTTCTCCTTTACTTGATGTTAGTGGAACTTTGACAGTTGCATATGTATTAAATTCAATCAGCGCAACCCTATCTCTATCCATCAATGCATCTACAAATGCATTTAATGCTGTTTTAGCAAGTTTAATTCTTTGTCCTCCCATACTTCCTGATGTATCCACTACGAGTGCAACATCATAATATGTCAACTGATCTAAATCACGATAGCTAATATTCTGTCTGGATGCATCAAGCCATATAGTTCTATCAACAATTAGATAAGTAGAAAAATGGTTCGTTTCATATTGAACAATATTATTTACAGTGTCCACTTCTGTTTCCTCATCTAATAATACATATTTATCATTTTCCTCATCATACCACATAATACGTAAATCATTTTCATTTACATTACCTAATTTTGTATCATCATAATAAAATTTTAAGATTGCATTATCAAAATCAACTCCTACAGAAATATCCACAGGACAACCAATTAATCCAACAACCTCTGACGATTTCATATCAATGTTCATCATATTTTCCACATTCACAGTGTTATCAATCAATCCTTGGCATTTTAACTCAACACAAACTTTATCTATTATATTATCTTGTATAATTTCTGTATATGTTTGTTCAAAAAATTCATCTGCATCATAAACTCCATTACCGTCTGTATCTTTTAATAATGGGTTCAAACCCAATTTAACTTCATCACCATCACAAATTCCATCGCCATCTGTATCTGGAATATTAGGATTTGTAAAATATATGTACAATTCATCGCTATCACTTAACCCATCATCATCTGTATCATAGCAGAACGGATCTGTATTGTGTTCCATTTCCTGTAAATTAGTAAGATTATCTTTATCGAAATCTTCATCCCCATCGTCTATGCCATTATTATCCGTATCTCTTTTTAATGGATCTGTTTGAAAAATATTCTCTTCATCCTCATCGCTCAATCCATCTCCATCACTATCTTTAATATTGGATTTATCACTATATTCATAAAATTGAATATTATTAATTGATTTATCATACATCCCTTGTTTAACGGTTAATCCTATTTTTAATTGCCCCTGTGCTGCAATATTTTGATCATGATCCATCCCCCTTAGTAGGTAAATGTTATTTTCATATGAAACTTGAATCGCATTCCATACATTAGTAATAATATTTTGTCCAAAATCAAAAGAAAGTCTCCAATCCTCAATTATAACATCTCTATTATTTTGAATCGTTATTTGTGCATTATACGCATCTCCCCAATCTTCAGTAATTTCATATATTATTGTATAATCTCCCTCATCCACTCGTATTTTATTTCCCAATAAAGTATAATACGATGGAAACATTTTCAAACTATTTTCTGCTATAAATCCAAAGGAAACACTTTTTCCTGGCAAAATATCCTGATTCCATCCAGCATTTTTTACAACATAATATTCATCATATTGTTCACCGATTTTTGCATTCCAAAGATTATTTATTTTTTCTTTCAAAGGAAATGCTATACACCAGTTTTGTATTGTTTCATCTCCTGTATTTTTTATAGTCACGGTTGCTTTATACCCCGACTCCCATGTATCAACTAATTCAAACACAACCGAATAATTCTCACCCTCAAATAAATTCTCCGTTTGCCGTTCTCCATCCGTATTCGTATGAACACCCTCATTTGCATAAATATAGTTTTGATCCCCAATAAATAAGGTAAAATTCAGTAATAACATTAACACAATTATTGATAGTATTCTTTTTTTCATTTTTCTTTCTCCTCTCATGGTTATTTTATAAATACTTATATTTTATATACAACCACAAGAATTTAATTCTTTCAACGTTTGCTTCGTGAAACGGAAGTTTTTATTCATTTCGAGTACTTTCAAGAATGATACTTACTATAAATATATTATTTATATCCTGCACCTCTATTTCCCCATCATATTTTTCTACGATCTCTTTCACATTTTTCAGTCCGTATCCATGCCACCCTTCTTCCTTTACACATTCCCCGCCCTGTGTATATGGATTCCTTATATTGATACAAATCAGACTTTCTTTTCTTCCGATTTTCAGTCCGATTTGTCTCTCACCCGTATCTAATTTTTGTACAGCCTCCTTCGCATTCTCCAGAAGATTCGATATCAGTAAACACAGATCTAAATCATCGATTCCAATCTGTTGCGGTATTTTCCCACTGTAATTCAATGTAATTTCATTTCGTTCAAGTTCTGCTCCCAACACGCCATCAATCACGGCATCGACGATTCGATTTTGCGAATAGATAATTTTATTTTTTGTTCCCTCTGACTTTTTCCATTTTTGAATAAACGCCAGAGTTTTTTCATATTCACCCTCTTTCATCATGGCCTCGACGGTCTGTAACATATGATGCATGTCATGCTGTCTTGCTCTTGTCTGTTCATTTTTCTCATACAATCTTGTATAATAGTTCTTTGTAAGTTCCTGTTCTCTTCTGTATATTGCAATCTGCTGCTTCTGCAAATCCCTTATCTGTTCAGACTTATGAATATATAAGAAATATAACGCCATACAAAATGAGGAACCCAGCATAACTATAATCACATATGTATTTTCCACCCGTACATTATTTCTGACGCCATTCCCCAATACATATGTCACAAATGCTATTTGCAAAACAACCAGCAGTTCAACGAGCAGTGCAAATATGAATGTCGGTATTGTAATCGTAACCGTTTTTCTGTTTTTTCTTAATAAATAGGATATCAACGCCAAAAGAACACATTCCGTGGCTGTATTTATCATATCTATCAATGGATTCTCATAAAAACTATCGATCCTTATCGCAAAGCAATTCGAACTTGCTAATGCTATGACCGTACCAAATGCTTCCACCAGCAGATATGCAAGTATCGTTTTCCGCGTGCAATCCAACGGTTTCAGATTCAATACCAGCCAAGCACTCAGCAAATGCAAAATCGGGGATATATCTGCCACATTATTAGTCATTGCCACATATTCCATCCATGTCTCTATAAGTAGCACGCACATACATATTACAATACGAAAAATCCATCCTCGTTGCTTCCACCGCGTCCTGCTGCCAAAAACAATCTGCATAACCAAAACGATACATGTAAACTTGATACATAAAACCAAAAAGTGAAGCACAAAATTCATAGAATCACCACCTGTTTTCTCATATATGCATGGTAAGCAGTCCGGAATTGACGTACCTTCCCCTTTGGAATTTTAAAACATTTGTCATCCGTCATATATACCATATCCCTGTCTATCTTTTTTACATTGCCGTAATTTAATATTACGTTTCTTGCCACTCGGCAAAACTGATTCTCCGGTAATATCTCCTGCCAGCGTGAAAGCGTATATCCTGACAACAAATAATCGTTCTTTATATCCCCCGGCTGTCTGTAATACACCTCACTATATTTATTTGATGCCTGTATATATAATACATATTTCAATTCCAGTTCCTTTGTTTTCCCTTCACATTGTATTTCAAGTACCTTCGAAAGCTCCTGTTCATACTTCGTTAGAATCTCAGCCAGTCGTATTTCATAATTATCTTTATTCAAAAAAGCAACCACATTTCTCCCAAATGCCTCTTGCATCATCTCGCTATGAGATGTCAGATATATGATGTCTATGTCCATCTTATTTTTCTGTAACTGCTTTTGAAATTCCAATCCAGACACTTCTGGCATCTCTATATCCAAAATCAGCAGATCCGGTATGATTCCTCGATAAATACCTTGCATTAAATCTTCCGGTCTTGTATATGAAAAAACTTCTGTCTTTTTCTGCACTATTTTTTTACAATAACAATACACCTTATCCAGCATGCTTCGTTCGTCATCACAAATTGCTATTATCATATGTGTTCTCCTTTTTCACAATAAAAAACACAACGAAAAGTATCGCCACATACTTTTCGTTGTGCCTGTTTTCCTTTATCTCCCCAAGTATGCATCCCCTATGCATTTTTATTTTGTCCCAACTGTATCATTTACGATCGTATCATACACGTCCATATCTACGCTGTCCGGGTACTTGAAGATTGGATCGATTTGTGCCTGCCACTTCGTAAGCGTATCCGATAACGCTTCCTGTACCTGCTGATTATAAAGCACGATTTTCTGCTCATTTGTCTTCGTCTGATCAGTCAGAGCAATCATCTGGAATACATGATAGCCATACTGCGTCTCCACAACCGTGCTGTACTGTCCGTTCTCCATATTGTACAGCAGATCATACACATCCTGCCCATATGTTTCCAGAATATCCTTTGGGCTCATCGTCTGTATCTTCGCCTCGTTCAACTGATAATACTCTGCCAGCTTCTCGATTGCTACGCCTGTGACGTCTTTTGTGTCTGTCGTAGCCAACGTTGCGCACGCTTGTAAAGCATTTTGATACTGTTGATTCTTCTGTTCCTCTGTATAAGGTGTCACTACCCCATTCTCATCCATGCTGTAACACTCAAAATACATGTCATAGAAGGTCGTCATCCGCGCCTCTTCATCAGAAATCTCAATCTTCCGGTCATCTAAGATCTTCGCTTCCACCTTCGATGCGATTGCATTTTCCTGAATCACTTTCTCTGCCTTTTCCTTCGTGATCTCCATCTTCTGCAACTGTTCGTCCGTCAGTCCCTCGCAGAAATCGTCTGCCTTCTGATTTAACTCTGTCAGTTCATCGTCTCCCAGTGTGATTCCAAGCTCCTCTGCATGCGCGCACAGTGTCTTGACACGTACGATCTCATTTACAACTTCCTCACGTGTCAGATTCTCCATAGAAGTTCCCGCACCACCATCCGGAAGCACCGTCTGCCAGACATCACTGCCATACTGCATCTCATACCGCTCCCGCACAGTTTCTATATAGATATATACCTCACCCTTGGTTACCAGATTATTTCCATATTGAAACACCAGGGTTCCGCTGCTTGTCTGCTGTGTTTCTTCTTCCTTTTTCTCTCCACAGCCGGAAAGCATCGGCACCATCAGGCAGATACACAACAATATTGCAATTAGTTTTCGACAACGTCTATTATACTTCATGGTTCACATCCTCCGTATTATACAATGTGCGGATATCCTCAATAACCTTCTCGCAGGAAGATACCATCTCTTCCTCGATCAGCTTCGACATACGGATACGGAAATAGGTCTGCTTGCCTGCGGTAAGCCGCAATGTGTTCTTATACCGTTTCAGCAACGGGTTGACGCGCTCCGCCTGCACAGGTGCCTGCGGCAGCATGTAAAACCGCACCTCATCGCCTACATATTTGATATCCGTAATATAGACCTCATGTGCAATTGCTTTCAGATATGCCACATCAAGCAGGCGGAAGAACGGCTTTGGCGGTTCGCCAAACCGGTCACGCACCTCCTCTAAGATGGCATCATTATCCTCGCGGTTCGCACATTTTGAGATTCTCTTATACAAATCCAGCTTCACATATTCATTCTTCACATAGCTGTCTGGAATATAGGCATTGAGCGGAAGTTCTACGTTTGTCACAAACTCCTCACGCACCGTCTCACCAGACAGACGCCGGATCGCATCGTTCAACATCTGACAATACAAATCGTATCCGACCGCCTCGATATTTCCAGACTGCTCCTGTCCAAGCAAATTTCCGGCTCCACGAATCTCCAGATCCTTCATTGCTATCTTATACCCGGAGCCAAGATCTGTAAACTCCCGGATTGCTTTCAGACGCTTCTCTGCAACTTCTTTTATCATCTTATCCCGCTTATAGAGCAGGAATGCATAGGCACTCCGGTTGGAACGTCCAACACGTCCTCGCAGCTGATAGAGCTGTGACAGACCAAACCGGTCTGCATCATGTATAATGATCGTGTTGACATTTGGAATATCCAGTCCCGTCTCAATGATCGTCGTCGACACAAGCACGTCAATCTCACCTTTGATAAAACGGCGCATCATCGCTTCAAGCTCCCGCTCCGGCATCTTGCCATGTGCAAATTCAATCGTTGCATCCGGCAGTACCTGACGGAGTTGTCCCGTAATGTCCGCGATCGTCTCTACCCGGTTATACACATAATATACCTGTCCGTTTCGTGCAAGTTCCCGGTTGATCGCCTCTTTTACAAACTCCAGATCGTATTCCATAATATACGTCTGAATCGGAAGCCGGTCGACCGGCGGCTCTTCCAGCAAACTGATGTCTCGCAGACCAACCAGACTCATATGCAGCGTTCGCGGAATTGGTGTCGCAGTGAGTGTCAGCACATCCACATTTTTCTTCATCTGCTTGATCTGTTCCTTGTGCTTGACGCCGAACCGCTGTTCCTCATCAATGATCAGAAGTCCCAGATTTTTGAATACAATATCCTTGGAGAGCAGCCGGTGTGTACCAATCACGATATCTACCATACCGGATTTCATCTGCTCCAACGTCTCTTTTACTTCCTTCGGTGTACAAAACCGGGACAGCATCCGGATATTGACCGGATAGTTCTTCATACGCTCACAGAATGTGTTGTAATGCTGTTCGGCAAGAATCGTCGTCGGTACCAGATATGCTACCTGCCGGTTATCCTGTACCGCCTTAAACGCTGCCCGGATGGCAACCTCTGTCTTTCCAAATCCTACATCCCCACAGACGAGACGATCCATGATCTTGCCACTTTCCATGTCATGCTTGGTATCGTCAATGGCTTTCTGCTGATCCAGAGTCTCCTCATATGGGAACATCTCTTCAAACTCCCGCTGCCATACGGTATCCTCCGAATATTTGTAGCCCTGCGTACTCGAACGGATCGCATACAGCTCAATCAGTTCCTTCGCAATATCCTCCACATGTCCTTTGACGCGCGTGCGCACCTTCTCCCACTCCGGACCTCCAAGCTTGTTCAGCTTGACACGCGCACCATCCTTGCCGGACAGCTTGCCAATGCGGTCGAGCTGCTCCACAGGCACGAACAATTTGCTGCCCTTTGCATACTCGATACTGATATAGTCCTTCATGCGTCCATCGGTTTCCACCTTGTCGATACCACGGTAGATTCCGACACCGTGATTTTGATGTACGACATAATCGCCAACGGAAATATCTGAAAATCCGGCAATCTTCTCACCTGCATATTTCGGCAGCTTCTTCCGTTTTTTCAGTTCCTTCGAGGTAAATATATCGCCCTCAGCGATCACAAGCAGATGACACTCCGGGATTTCAAAGCCCGTCTCCATTCGTCCGACACTGATGCGAACCTCGCCCGGTTTAAGCGGCTGTTCCCGGTTCTCAGTAAAGTAAGCCATGACATCATTATCCTGTAAGTTCTTCGCGATACGTTTCCCTCGCGTCGCAGACGGTGACAGAATCAGGATCCGATAGTCCTTCTTCTTATATTTCTCGATGTCCTTCATCAGATCCTCGAAGCTGTTGTTGTAGCTGACAAGCCCCTTTGCATCAATTTGGAATGCAAACTGTTCCTTCCATGCCGGCTGTTTCTTATACAGTTCCGAAAGCAGCACCGGTGTACGGTTCACCAGTCTTGCCACAACTGTCTTGGCATCATAGAGCACATTTGCCTGTGTTGGCAGGACATAACCGCCCTCCAGACGGCCTTCCATCGACATGCCAAACTGCATCGCATAGGCACCGGCACGCTGGTTTACACGCTCCGGATCATCAATGAAGATATCCGTATCTGCCGGGAAATAATCTAAGAATGATACTGTATCGTCGTAGAAATATTCCACCATACTGTCTAATCCCATCGTGGAATTAAACTCCTTTAACTCCTCTAAGACCGACGCCACCATCTTGTTCAGCCGTGCATACTGCTCTGTGTGGAACTGTTCCTTCAAAAGCTTCGCCTGCGCCTTATGTTCCTTCTCCAGCTTTGCAATACCCTTGCTGATCCGCACGTCATCGAGCACCATCTCCGTAGATGGATAGATGACAAACTCCTCGACACGTTCCATTGAACGCTGGCTTTCCACATCAAAGCTCCGGATACTGTCGATATCATCCCCCCACAGCTCAACACGATAAGGGCACTCTTCCGTCAGGGAGAAGATATCGATGATTCCTCCTCTGACCGAAAACTGCCCCGGTGTTTCTACGATTGAAGTTTTTTCATATCCAAGTGTTGTGAGCTTTCTCGAAAATGTATCGAGCTGCAAGGTATCTCCGACCTTGATCGTCAATATATTTTCTATAATATGCGAGATAGATGGAATTTTATCCATCAATCCCTCTATGGTCGTAACAACGGTACAAGGACGTCCTTCTGCAATCTTCTTAAAAATCTCCAGCCGCTCCTGCACGGTATTGTTACTGTGAATATCTGCGGAATAAAAGAGAGCGTCTTTCGCCGGATAATAAAAGGTCTGACGGCTGTAAAACCGATAGTCCTCGACGATTTCCCGCGCGCGTCGCTCCTCATATGTCACAATCAGACGAAATCGTTTTGCGTCCGACAGTGCTTCCATCAAAAGTGGGGTGATCCGGCGATCCATCCCCCATACATGGTGGATACCGCCTGCTTCATCCCGGTGTTTTTTTAACTCTGCAAACCTTGGATCATCCTGAAATGCAAGTGTCAATGCCTTCATTTGCGGATCCTCTTTTCTACTAATTTACATATTTGTAGATGAGACATACAGAATTATCATTCGACGCAGACACGCTCTCGCTCGATTCATCACGCAATGGTACTAAATTCGCAGCAACAAGTTGCTGCTTATTAAGTACCAGCGTGCTTCAACGGTCTGCTTACGAATTGATAATTCTGCATGTCTCTATCTACATTTTATTAATTAAATTTGTTCATGGCAGAGGCTATCCCTTCGGTAAGGATGGTTGCAACTGCCTGTGTTGCGCGGTCTGCGCTCTCCCGGATAACCGGCTGTTCTTCCTTTGAAAAACGCCCGAGCACATAATCTGCAAGATCCATCTTCGCCGGTTTTTCACCGACACCAATCTTGATGCGTGTAAACTCCTGTGTTCCAAGCTGTGCAATGATATTCTTGATTCCATTATGTCCGCCGGCACTACCCTTCGCGCGGATGCGAAGCTTGCCGACATCCAAACTGATATCATCATAAATGACAATCAGATCAGACAGCTCGCATTTATAATAATCCATCAGCTCTCGCACACTCTCGCCACTTAAATTCATATATGTCTGTGGCATGGCAAGAATCACCTTCTCACCCTCAATGATACCTTTTCCGATCAGCGCTTTATGCTTCTTCGTCTCGACCGGAATATTATATGCATCACTGATATTATATATCACGGAGAACCCGACATTATGCCTTGTTCCGGCATATTCCTTCGTCGGATTTCCCAGTCCCACGATTATTTTCATCGTCTGCCTCCTAGTCCTCACGGTGACACATGATCTGCTCCGCTTCTTCCAGCTGGTCGATCGTATTCACACCGCGGATCTCGTCACAGGCATCTCCGGTAAGCGGAAGTGCCGATACCTTGAGACCGATCTTCTTGATCAGTGCAATCGTATCTGTCAGATAATATTCACCTGCGGCGTTATCGTTGCTCAGCAGATCCAGGCTTGCAGAAAGTGCCTCGGAATTAAAGATATACATACCGGAATTCACTTCCTTGCATGCCCGCTCCTCTTCGGTTGCATCCTTGTGCTCGACGATCTTCTCAAAATTGCCTGCCGCATCACGGATGATACGTCCGTACCCGGTTGCATCGTCCAAAATCGCTGACAATACGGTTACACCATTTGCCTCCTTGCGATGCTTCTCAACAAGCTCGGTCAGGGTCTTTCCAGTAATCAGCGGCGTATCTCCACAGAGCACCAGTGTATCGCCCTCTGTGCCAATAAAATCCTTGGCGCATTTCACGGCATGTCCGGTTCCAAGCTGCTCCTTCTGCTCTGCATAGTCGACAACATCATAGATTGCATCCTTGACTTCTCTGCCCTTATAGCCAACGATCACACAGACCTCGCTGGCACCTGCATCCTTACACGCCTGAATGACATAATGCACCATCGGTCTGCCTAAACATTTGTGAATGACCTTCGGTAAATCCGAATTCATTCGTGTTCCTTTTCCTGCTGCCAAAATTACTGCTTTTAATTTGTTCATTTTCTTTCCAACCTTTTTCTATATTTAATACAAACTATCCCGTAGTTCCTTTGCCTTGGCGACTGCATCGTCCGCATCCACTGTCTCGTATACATAGATTTCGTCTGTCATAACCGGTTCCTGCACGCAGAACGTAAATGCATATGCACTGTCCTGATACACCTTGTAATACATCGCATTATCTGCTGCGCAGCCCTGCGTATCGGTCCGCAGCGTCTCTGCCCCTGCATCTGCAAGCAGAACTGTCACATAATAATTGACCTGCTCCGGTACATCTGCGGTTGCTGTCTCGTCATACCGTGTATGTTTTATACCATAAGTCACATAGACATCATTGATATAATCACTTGCAACCACTGTTGCATCCTGCATATCCGTAATATACACATTCCTGTTTTGTTCCATCGAGATGGCTTTCTTCTGCATCTCGGCAAGCTTTGACCGATACCGGTATTCTGCCTCCCGAATCTGATCTTCCACATATTCATACAGTTTCAGAAATTCCCGGTTCGATGGGTTCAGCCCCCCTGAGACATGTTCTCCGGCTGCCGTATACAATGTCAGTTCCTTGTATTCTCCATCCTTCAAATCCCGGCTTCCAATATTTCTTCGCATATGATACAGATCTATGTCCTCTATGATGTCCTTGATCTGTTGGATTGTATCCATCGATAGCTGGATATTTTCCTCCGGACAGGGATCACTTGGCACCCAACGATTAAAATTGTCTGCATAAATACGGACATTTCCATTGTCACTGATCTCCGCATGCAGTGTATACATCTCGTAGGTTTCCACCGCATCCCCTTTTGCTGTCGACGACAACATCAGAAACACTCCGTCCGCAAGTGTCGTCTCTTCTTTCTTTCCGCATCCTGCCAGACTCATAATCAGGCAGCACACAGAGAGGAAATATAAGGTTCTTTTCTTTATGCTCACTGTTTACACCTCAAGTTCTATTGCATAATTAGTGTAATTATAGCACATTTCTATTCGTACTGTCATTATTTTCACTGTAGTTTCACACTTCTTTTGTTGTTTTTACTTGAGAATATTGTGAAACACATAAAAATAATGTAAAACAAATTATATTTTGTTTTAGAGCTTATTTACAACAAAGAAAATACAAAAAAGAAAAGGAGAACAAGCATGGCAAAAGAAATCCCTTACAAGATCTATCTTGAAGAAAACGAGATGCCAACCCAGTGGTACAATGTGCGTGCGGACATGAAGAAAAAGCCTGCACCAATTCTGAATCCGGCTACGTTACAGCCTGTGACACTGGACGAGCTGTCCCATATCTTCTGTACTGAACTTGCAAAGTCATTTGCAACCCTGCCAACCGTATAATTTATATTTACATCATTCATATCTAAAAAGAGTACATAAAAAGCTATGTGTATTTTCTGTTTTCCATTGTCTGACTATCAGCGGTTACGCAGACATATACACATAGCTTTCTTTTTATCTGTTCAATTGCAATCTATAAGAATTTCAGTTCTTTCATCTGAAATTTATCTTTTCCGTGGTAAACCAGATACAACGCATGTATGCCATCTGGAATCTGGACGTCCCCGGTGAAACATTCCCATGCATGCTCATCTTCTGCATCTGTTATGTTGATTTTCCCGCAGGCTGGTCCTTCTGGTTCCAAACGCAATTCGAAGAAATTATTTTCAGGCACCGGCATATCTACTGGTTTATGAATCAGTCTGCTCCGTGCATCGAGCCGGGCTGGTGCATCGAATCGCGCCTTATTTTCTTCTGTCTCAATTCGTCCAACAATTCCGATTCTGGTTACATTCTTAAATTCAAAATACTTGTACCCTATCAACGTTCCATGATCAATCTCGCCAATGAAACGTTCTTCTCCACTATTGGTTATATTGGGGAATTCTTCTTTATATATGCTGTTATTTCCATGCGGCATACTTCCATTCGTCAGATTGCAGGCAATCACTGCTGGGTAGCTCCCCTCCGCAACAAGCGGTCCCTCATTTAATCCACAGCTTGTAACCTCCACCTGCCGAATACTTCCATCTGCTTCGATCTTTATCTTCTCTGCACACGCCTGTCTGCTATAGTCGGATTTGTGTGTGAGTCTGTGATAGAACGCATACCACTGACCATTTATTTCAATAATGCTTCCATGTGTCGTACCGGTCATATTAAGTTTCTCTTCCAATGGTCTGCCATCCAGCCCGACATCGCCGTTTGAGACAATCGTTCCTCCAAACGTAAATCCACCATCCGGCTGGTCACTTACAGCATAACAAAGTTCATGATTCTGCTTTGATGAATAGACAAAATAATATTTATCTCCAACTTTTCGCATGGAAGAAGCTTCAAAAAACGGATGTGCCTCGAATGATGTTCCTTTCACCTTATACGGAATAATATGCTTCGGCTCTTCTTTCACGGTCAGCATATCGTCCTCGAGCACCAGCATCACAGGTCCCATAATGCTGTCCGGGTATGACAGGATTTCTTCTCTTGTACGCCCAAACATCTCCATCTCCTGTTTCACATAGGCATCATTTTCCGGGAAGTCTGGCTGTTCTTCGTAATCATACTGTGTACCATAATAGAGTCTTATCACGCCATCATCATTCAGCACCGCCGGGTCAAAGCATACATACCGCATCATCGGACTGCCATCTTTATTGCGCACATGCCCTAAAAATTTATATTTTCCCGCTGGCGTATCACATACAGCCACGCTGATCGGACATGTATAACCACCCACGCCATAATCGCCGGACATCGCGTAATACAGGTAATATTTTCCATCATTTCCCTGCACAACATCCGGTGCATACATATAACAAAGCTCTGGGTAAGCAGGATCCTGATCTGCCTCATATATCACTCGTTCTTTTCTCCAATCTGTCAGATCATCTATCGGTGCCGAATACACAGTATAGTCATCCATACAGAATGTATATCCCCCCTCATGATCATGGGAACCATACAGATACACCCGGTCTCCGAACACATGTGGTTCCCCATCCGGGATATACTCATTCAAAGGTAAAAAAGGATTAAACACTTGTTTCTTTCTCATAATCTTGTCCTCCTGCTCGTTCTATTCATGCAAAGTGAGATATTATTTCCTCATGCCCTGATCTGACTATATCTTATCGTAATCTTTTTTCACTATCTACCGAATCATTGCTATTTAGTTATTAATTATTGCTATTTTTTTACGAATATTTTTGCTGTTTTTCATAATTTTCTTGATATTTTTTTCTATTTCGTTATGATTTAATAAAATCATCAACGCTCAAAAGCAATTATTGATTATAGAATGGAGACAAAATATTAGCATGGCACTTAACCTGGATGGTTCTTATGAACAGATAAAATTTCACGATTATGAATCTGTGTTGTTATATAACAACACGCAATACGAAACATATGAGCCACATTGGCATGCATCCACAGAAATCATCATGCCTGTCAAAGGCGATTATACTATCATCTGCAATGGGACAAACTATTATCTGAAGGAGCGGGATATCCTGATCATTGCGCCTGGAACTGTTCATTCCATTCCAGCCTGCCATGGTCAACGTTATATTTTTCTGGCAGATTTCTTCCATTATATTAAATCTGACTGTTTTTCAACAATTCAGGCAGCACTCTCTCCAGTTACACTGATCAACGGGAACACACTCCCTGAAATTCATGATACATGTGCCCAACTGATTTCCTCCTGTGCAGAAGAGTATTTCGGCGAAAACCGGTTCCGTGAGACTGCAGTGTTTCATTTCCTTGTTCAGCTTTTTTTGCTGGTTGGGCGCACACTGTCTGACGAAAGTGCAGTCTTCCATGATATATCTCCTGACAAGAAAAGACATTATACCGAAGCATTTTCATCTGTATGTGAATACATCCATCAGCATTACGCAGAAAATCTATGCGTTGATACAGCGGCATCCATGACGGGATTTTCCAAGTATCATTTTCTTCGGCTTTTCAAACAATTTGCAGGCGATACCTTCTACCATTATGTAAATGCACAGCGCATTTATCATGCATGCCTGTTGCTCTCTGACCCTGAAAAAAATATAACGGAGGTCGCAATGAGCTGTGGATTCCACTCTATCTCATCGTTCCTCCGTATCTTCAAACTACAAAAAGGGTGTACCCCGACTGAATTCCGCAGAATTCATAATACAACCAATACCTCCATTACTCTGCCAGCATCAGACTGAGCTGGTACTGGAAGGAATCCAGATTGTTGTTCTGCAGGTCGATTGCCTCCGCAATATCGTAGTCAACCAGAATATCGTTTTTGATCGCAACGATCCGGTTACCTCTGCCCTGTCGCAATATCTCGATTGCATACGCGCCCATCAGCGAACCATACATGCGGTCCTTCGCTGTTGGCTGTCCGCCTCGCTGGATATATCCAAGCACGGACACACGCGATTCGATGCCTGTCTCCTTCTGAATCAGATCTGCCAGCTTGCCTGCATCGGTCACGCCCTCTGCCACAACGACCAAATAACTGTTTCTGCCATCGGTATGTCGTTTGCGCAGTGCATTTATGATGTAATCAAAGTTTCCGTCCCATTTCTCCGGTAACACGATGGCATCTGCGGATGTCGCCATGCCTGCCCAGAGCGCGATATAACCACGCTTTCTGCCCATGACCTCTACGACACTGCAACGGCCATG
This sequence comes from Wujia sp., assembly GCF_056872695.1. NCBI lineage: Bacteria > Bacillati > Bacillota > Clostridia > Lachnospirales > Lachnospiraceae > Wujia > Wujia sp. The sequence continues at coordinate 52,277 of NZ_DBMFCD010000003.1, forward strand.
GGATACCGATGAATCGCGGATCTTATCGATTGCCTCCATCGCAGTATTCGCTGCTGTATCAAACCCCAGCGTGTATTCAGAGCAGGCCACATCCCGGTCGATTGTACCGGGAATACAGACGATATTCACGCCCTCGTCCTTGAATCTAATCGCACCGCGAAGCGTGCCGTCTCCGCCGATTGCGACAACCGCATCCACGTCATGTGCACGCAGGTTCTCCGCTGCAATCTGTCTGTATTTCTGTTCTAAAAAACGTTCACTCCGGCTTGTAAAAAGAATCGTACCACCTTGATTATTGATGTTTCGCACATCGTCTAATCCAAGCGGAATCGTCTCCCAGTCAATCAGACCTTCATAGCCACGCAATACACCGACCACATCAATTCCAAGATTGTTCGCGCTGAATACAACTGCCCGAACTGCCGAATTCATTCCCGGTGCATCTCCTCCACTTGTCAGTACTGCTATCTTCTTGATTTCATTCATTTTGTCTTATCCTCCGGATTATTTATAATTAGTCACATATTGTTTTGAAAAATGCATCTACCTGATACCAGTTACATGCAGTCCCGTCGAACGCAAAATACGACAGCTCATACGATTCGCAGTCACCCGTGATCAAAAACTGGATGATCACTTCCTTCTCGCTTCCCTTATAATACGCGTTTCCATTGAATTGTACGACCTGTTCTCCACTTTCTGCGGTAAAGGATTCCCATTTTGTATTCGTGCAGTAATCATCTAAGGCTTCGCCATATGTTTTTGTTCCATAGCTTTTCATCTCATAATCTGCCACCGGCTGTTCCCGGATATACATTACCCGCTTATCCATCAGAGAGGACTGATCCTTGCCAATATGTGCCTCACCAACGCCCATCACGCAGAGCACGATTGTCGCTATAATCGCCAAGATCTTGCAGAACTGATTCTCTATGAAGCCCTGCCATTTCTTTACATTTAACGCAAACGCCAGAATACCTCCGACAATCGCGCCACCGATATGACCATAGATATCCACATTTCCGCCTGCAGAATAAATCGCATATCCAATCACGAGTGCAATAGCGATAATCATATCCTTCCGCTCGGCATTCTTCCGTCCCATAATCTGGAGGAACACTGCTGCACATATAATTCCGAAGACAGCCCCGGACGCGCCCGCAGCAAACCGTGGACTCTCCGGATGCAGCTTGTGTGCAATCTCCATCGAGAGGAATCCTGCTCCAACGCCGGAACCAAAATAGATGATTGCCATCCGCAGGGAACCAAGCCTTTGTTCTACCAGTTTACCAAACAGAAAGAGCGTCACCATATTTCCTATCAAATGCTCAAAATCCGCATGTATGAACATATAAGAGATCAAACGACGATATTCGTGGTTTATCGTGATGTACTCATAGTTAATTCCTGCAAGCTGGAATGTGTTTTCGATACCAATACACATAATCGCCGCAATCACATTCGCCACAATAATCAGGATTGTAACAATCGGAATCGTCTGCTTTGCACGCACGGGCTGAACCGGTGGCACTGTATGAACCACATACGGATCTTCATATGCATAAGGATTCTGGTTTGTATATGGATTCTGATTCTCATATTTCCGCGACGGCATGCCATAATATGGGCCTGATTTTCTCTCCTGATCCGTTTCATTATCTCTTCTTAACTGCACTTGTACATCCCCTTTCTACTTGTGCATATCTTTTGTTTCTATCACACTGCAACAATTATATTCCACCTTCCCATTCTAGGCAACCAAAACTTGCATCCCGCTTTATTTTATCTTCCGATTGGGGCTTTTTTCTTGTTCCGCCATTTTTCCCCAAACCTGCTTGCTTCTCTTATGCTTCCGGTTGGGGCATTTTTCCTATTCCGCCATTTTTCCCCAAACCTGCTTGCAAGCAAGCTTGCAGCGATGCATGTGCTTGGCTTGTTGCTCCGGATAATCCTGCAGGCTTTCGCCTACACATAACAGGCACTTCGTCTCCGCTTCGCTCCGACTCAGTGTCTGTTATCCCCCAAATACATGCATTCGCTTGCAAGCAAGCTTGCAGCGATGCATGTGCTTGGGCGATTATCACGCAAAAATTTACCCCGCGCTATGTGGAGTAGCGCGGGGCTGTTAGAGAAAGGAGTCGATTATAAATTCCATGTACGCGAATTTATGTTTCGTTGCAGTTAGTTGTTGCTAACTACATGTTGTATGTTAGCGTAAACTAACTAAAAAGTCAACCACTTTTTTCATATTTTTTACTTGTTGATAATTATTCTTAACTGGACGATATTCCTTGCGGATTACTCCGCTTGTTTGCTCTATTTCTGTGTTTTTTTCGGTGCATGACAGACACTTCCACAGTGACTGCAATCCCCGCCACAGCTTGACTTGCCGGCACGCTTATCCTTCACCATCCCCCGGATGACCAAACCAACCACCGCAACAACTACCAATAATATTAAAAATGTACCTAAATTCATTTCCACGACCTCCTACAAGGTAATATTTATTGTATTTACAATCCAGATAAATCAATGATGTAGATGAAAGTGTTTTATGTACAACTTCTACACCAACTGTCTCCATGGTTTGAAACACAATTCCCACATACTTAATATAGCACCGGATATGCTCCGGTGCTATACAATCTTTCTTGAAAACTATGAATTAGTTTGTCTTAATCTTTGCAAACTGCGCATTCTTGTTTGGTCTAAACAGCATATACAGGAAGAAGGCGATGATCAAGAACGCTACAACCGTTCCTACACCAAATGTACCTGCTGTAATGAGCACACCAATCTGATATACAACGAGTGATACAAGATAAGCAAGACCACACTGATATCCGATTGCGAACCAGAACCACTTTGCACTGTTCATCTCTCGCTTGATCGCACCCATTGCTGCGAAACATGGCGCACAGAGAAGGTTGAACAACAGGAATGACAAACCACTTGGCTCTGTAAACTTGCTTGCCAGTGTCTGGTAAACAGTTGCATCTCCGCCACCGTACAGAATACCCATCGTACCAACGATATTCTCCTTTGCTACAAGACCGGTTACACTTGCAACCGTTGCCTGCCAGTTGCCCCAGCCCTGTGGCTTGAAGATCCAGCAGATTGCGTTACCAATCTTAGCGAGGATACTGTAATCCATCTGATCCTCTGAAAGCATTCCGAAGCTTCCGTCAACCCATCCGAAATATGTTGTGAACCATACAACGATGGTAGAAAGAAGGATGATTGTACCGGCCTTCTTGATGAAGGACCAGCCACGCTCCCACATGCTGCGTAAAACAGCGCCAACCTTTGGCCAGTGGTAAGCCGGAAGCTCCATAACGAATGGAGATGTATCACCAGCAAACATCTTTGTCTTCTTCAGGATGATACCTGAACAGATGATTGTAATAACACCGATGAAGTAAGCACCGGTTGAAATGATTGCGGAACCATTGAAGATAGCACCAGCGATCATTGCGATAAATGGAACCTTTGCACCACAAGGGATAAAGGTTGTTGTCATAATTGTCATACGACGGTCTTTCTCGTTCTCAATTGTACGGGAAGCCATGATACCCGGAACACCACATCCCATACCTACGAGCATCGGGATGAACGACTTACCTGACAAACCAAACTTACGGAAGATACGGTCCATGATGAATGCAACACGGGCAAGGTATCCACAGTACTCAAGGATTGCAAGGAGGATGAACAGTACCAGCATCTGAGGTACGAAACCAAGTACTGCACCGACACCGGCGATGATACCATCAACGATCAATCCCTGTAACCAATCTGCACAATTTGCTTTCTCGAGTCCCTTTGATACAAGATCCGGGATAGAAGGAACAAATACACCATAATCTGCAGGGTCCGGCTCTTCACAGCCATAAGACTTGTATGTATCAACTGCGCTCTGCAGATCTGCATATGTAGACTCTGTCTCGTCAGTTGCCAGTGTCTCCTCATCTTCTACAAGATAAGTTGCTGTTGTATCTGCATCAAATACTTTGAGCAGTTCGTCAGCAGCCTTTGCAGCGTTTGCTGGATCAAACTCATCAGATTCTGCATCCATGGCATCTGCAATATCGCCAACTTCTACACCATTTTCTTCACCATAAGAGATGAATCCATCGATTACCTGCATTGCCTCTGCGTAAGCATCTGAATCGTCGCTGTAAGCAACGCCATCGTCATTCTTCTCCATACCAAACAAATGGAAACCATCGCCAAAGAGGTTATCATTTGTCCAGTCTGTTGCAGCAGCACCGACGGTCTGCATTGCAATAAAATACACTAAAAACATAACAAGCGCGAAGATTGGAAGTGCCAGGATACGGTTTGTAACAATCTTATCAATCTTATCAGATACAGAAAGCTTCTTTCCTGACTTCGCCTTCTTCAGACATTTTCCGATGATAGAAGAAATATAAGCATAACGCTCACTCGTCACGATGGACTCTGTATCGTCGTCGAACTTATCTTCCAGTGTCTTGATCTCCGCAGATGCGTCCGGAACATTTTGAAGCTGATCGCCAATCTTGCTATCCTTCTCAAGCACCTTGATTGCGAAGAAACGCTTCTGTGCTTCTGCTACGGAATCATCCAGCTTTGCCTCCACTGCATCGATTGCGGCTTCCACTGCATCGTCAAACTTATGAACACGTGCAACTGCCTTTTTTGCATTTGCTGCTGCAACTGCCTTATCTGCAGCTTCCTTGATTCCTTCGCCCTTTAATGCGGAGATCTCAACAACTTCACAGCCAAGTGCGTTCGAAAGTGCTTTGATATCGATCTTGTCGCCGCTCTTTCTGACTACATCCATCATGTTGACAGCCATAACAACCGGGATGCCAAGCTCGATGATCTGTGTAGACAGATACAGGTTACGCTCCAGGTTCGTACCATCAATGATATTGATGATTGCATCCGGATGCTCACCGATCAGATAATTTCTTGCTACCACTTCCTCCAATGTATACGGAGAAAGAGAATAAATACCAGGTAAGTCCATGATGGCAACATCTTTATGTCCCTTTAACTTACCTTCCTTTTTTTCTACCGTAACACCCGGCCAGTTACCAACATACTGGTTTGCGCCTGTCAGGGCGTTAAACAATGTCGTTTTACCGCAGTTCGGGTTACCTGCGAGTGCAATTGTAATTGCCATGATTTCTCTCCTTATCTTTCTTACATTTCACACAATCGTGAAAGTCATCATATATTTCCATATTGATTATTCGATATACAATGTATTGATGCTAAGAAGTTCTAATTGTTCTGATTACACGCATTACAGCAATACGCCACCGTCGCCAATTCGCCATCCATGGCTCAGTGGCGACTTGTTTGAACATCGTGTTCAAACATGGCTTCTTTTTTAACAGAACAATAAGAACTTCTAAGCCTCAAACATATCGTATATCCTCATTCATCAATATGGAGATATATGATTCGACTTATTCTTTACGATTATGTGAGAATTACTCTACTTCGATAATCGCTGCATCTGCCTTACGAACGGACAGCTCGTAATTACGCACCGTTATTTCAACCGGATCTCCAAGTGGAGCTACCTTGCGTACGTAAATCTCGACGCCCTTTGTGATACCCATATCCATAATTCTTCTCTTGATCGGGCCTTCGCCTGCAATCTTCGTTACCTTTACGGTCTCCCCGACTTTTACCTGATTCAATGTCTTCATTGTTTCACTTCCTCTCTTACGAATACGTTCTTCTAGGCTACCTGGATTTTACTTGCCATGTCACGACCAAGAGCCACTCTTGAATCTTTTACCTTCAAAATCATGTTTCCGCCAAGAGATGATACAACGGTTACAACGGTTCCATCCACAAAGCCGAGGTTCTCAAGGAATTTACGAACTTCCTCTTTCCCACCCACTTTCACGATGGTTTTTGGTTCTCCTTCTTCTACCATTGACAGTGGCATAAAAATCACTCCTTTTCTGTAGTATTCATACTTTATTTTAAGTTAGTTTACAACAACTAACTTTCTGTCGTCACAATATTAGCCCAAACTAACTGTTTTGTCAACAACAAATATAATAGTTTTTTATATTTATTTTTCTTATTCACCATGCATTTTTTCAAAGCGTTTGCAAAGCCGTAAAAATTATGTTAGTATGCAAACATAACGATGTTAAAATCATTATTTGTAAAGGGGATTATTTTATGAAGATACAGGAATCAGCGGAAGATTACCTGGAGGCGATTTTATATCTTGGTAAATCTCGCGAGCACGTCCGTTCTATTGATGTTGTACACCATCTCGGATTATCAAAGCCAAGTGTCAGCGTGTATCTGAAGAACCTCCGTGAAAATGGATATATCAATATGGACGATAAAGGTTACTTATCGCTCACAATCGAAGGCATGAAAATCGCCTCGAAGATTTATGAGCGGCACGAAACACTGGCACATCTGTTTATGGCATTGGGTGTTAATGATGAAGTTGCATATAAGGATGCCTGCCGGATTGAGCATGACCTAAGCGATGAGACATTTCAGGCACTAAAGAATCATTACATCAATCATATGAGTCAGGCATAAACAGCCCATATCTCATAAGATAAGGATATTTCCGGATAATCATTTATTACATACCAAAAGCACGATTTGAACCATGTCAAACCGTGCCTTTTTTGTATGATTAAACTCCATCCAACTAAGCTTTCCCGACTTCCAATTGCCGTGCAACCTTCCGCTTACACAAGAAGAACGCCGGAATCAGGAATGCATCCGCAAGCAGCCATGCGAGCGGGCTGGAATAACAGGCTCCGATATAGCCAAACGCCGGCACGAGCAGCATACCCGCGATACCGCGCGCGATCATTTCCATCACACCTGCGATAATGGCGAGTGACGAAAATCCCATACCCTGAATCGTGAATCGAACCGTATTGACCAGGGTAAGCAGACAGTAAAATGCGGATACAATGATCAAAAACTGTGTTGAATTCTGCATGATAACCGGATCCTTCTCATCTAAGAACAGCATTGTAAGCTGCCCGCCGAACAGCTTCACAACGACCACCATCAGTCCGGACACGATAAATCCAATGATACATGCGGCACGCAGGCCTTTCCCTACACGATCCAGTTTTCTTGCTCCGATGTTCTGTCCGGCATACGGTGCCATCGTCTGACCGAGCGCATCAAACGGGCACGCAAGAAATATATTGATCTTCGAGCCGGCTGTCATAGATGCAACATAGATGGAACCAAGTCCATTGACCGCGGTCTGCAGAATCACCGATCCGATTCCCGTGATGGAATACTGCAGTCCCATCGGAATTCCAACACCCGTCAGTTTTCCTGCCAGATGTCTCTCCAGCTTCCAGTCTCCCTTCTCCATCGCGAGAATATCGAATTTCTTCTTAATGTATATAATACTGATCACACCTGATACGCCCTGGGAAACAACAGTTGCAAGTGCAGCACCCTCGACACCCATCCTGAACACTATAATGAGCAGCAGATCCAGACCGATATTGATGGCAGAAGAAATCGCAAGGAAGATAATTGGCGATTTGCTGTCTCCCAGCGCACGCAGGATAGCTGCCGTCATATTGTACAGAATCGTACACGGAATTCCCGCAAAGATTATAAATATGTAAATATATGCGTATTCAAAAATATTCTCCGGTGTGTTCATCAACGTTAAAACCGGGCGGCAGAACACAAGCATCAAAGTTGTAATTACAACACTGAAAAATGTGCACAGCCACACAGAATTTGTAACCATCTTACGAAGCAGCGGAAAATCCTTGGCTCCAAAACTCTGTGAGATTGGAACCGAAAATCCACTGCAAAGTCCCATACAAAATCCAATGACAATAAAATTCAGACTGCCTGTAGAGCCAACGCCTGCAAATGGATCCACACCCAGATATTTTCCGACAATCATCGTATCAACCAGACTGTAAAACTGCTGGAACAGTAACCCCAGAAACATCGGGAATGCAAATCCGAGAATCAGTTTCATCGGCGATCCTACGGTCAGATCCTTCGCCGGGCTCGATGATTTCTTTAATTTCTTTCTCTCTTCTGTCATCTTCCAGATTCCTCCTATAATATTAATATCTCTCAAATCTTACACACAGCAAAAAGAAATCGCCATAAGCAAATACAGGCGTTGCTCACAGCGATTTCCATCATTTTCCTATTATAAGAGAGCTATTTCTATCCGGTTACCGATTAATCCAGATGCTCTTTGATTGCAGCAAGCAGCTCATCGTAAGTCTCATATGCTGCAAGCTCCGGATTATCCTTCTTAATCTGATCCGTACTCTTAAACAGGAAGCCTGCCTTACTTGCCTTGATCATACCAAGGTCATTATAACTATCTCCACTGGCGATGGTTTCAAATCCGATTGACTGCAATGCCTTAACCGTTGTCAGCTTCGACTGCTCACAACGCATCTTAAATCCTGTGATTTCCCCGCTTTCTGCAACCTCCAGAGAATTACAGAAGATGGTTGGCCAGCCAAGCTTCTTCATCAGCGGTGTTGCAAACTGCGCAAATGTATCACTGATAATGATTACCTGTGTCAGACTACGGAGTTCATCCAAGAATTCCTTCGCGCCCGGAATCGGATCAATCTTCGCGATTGTCTCCTGAATCTCCTTCAGTCCAAGTCCATGCTCCTTCAGGATGCCAAGTCTCCATGTCATCAGCTTATCATAGTCCGGTTCGTCCCTCGTTGTTTTTTTGAGTTCAGGGATTCCGCTCGCCTCTGAGAATGCGATCCAGATCTCCGGTACCAATACGCCTTCCAAGTCCAAACATACAATATTCATTGCCATAATTCTATCCTCCGTTTTTTATTTTTATCATCATGTTAACCTGATGTAAAATTTTTATTGAATTACTATAAATGGATGCATCGTTTCATCCAATTTCTTCAAATATTCCAGCACCATTTCCTCTGACGTGGCAACACATCCAAGCGTTGCGCGATCCCCGATATGAAAAAATATCGCAGATCCCCTGCCAGCCTCAACCGGGTTCATATTGTACCCAATCACGAATCCATATTTGTACGCATCCGGATACTCGATCATATGCTCCGCACTCTTCCATGCCTTCTCGCCGGCAAGTTCTATGCGTTGATTATATAATTCACTCTCCACATCGTCAACCCAATATGTATTTTCCGTGATCTGAAATGTCGTAAGCCCCGTCTCCGGTTTATCTTCGATATAAAATGCCTCTTCGATTGGGAATACGCCCGCGGGTGTCATCCGGCTTCCCTCGTAGGATTCCCGGCTCACACCATTTTCGCCGACGTAGCCTTCTGTTGCCAGCCCTGCATCTGTCCACAAACCATTTTCACCACAGACATACATCGATATTGACGCTTTCTCCTGATCCGCATCCACCACGATTAACTGCCTGCACGAAACATCCGCAAGCTGGGAATAGTTCACCAGACTGCGTCCTAAAATCTCTGTCAGTGCCTCCGGCTGTCTGTCATCCGATACACACGCATCTGCCGGTGTCGTCGCAGCATCGGTCTGTGTCTGGATTTCTTGTGTATTTTCCGCCGCATCCATCGCAGTGGCTTCTTCCGTCACAGCCTCCGTCGTCCTCTCGGTTTGTCTTTTCTTCTGCTGGCTGTGCATGACATTCGTCAGCACAATTCCGGCTACTGTACCAATCAGCAGTCCCATCAACATACAAAAAAGCAATCGCAAATTCTTCATCGCTACCCCCCTGTGCCGCTACCTTTAATTCAATGTAATCTCAATATAAGGATTCAGGCTGCCATCCAACATTGAAAGCAATGTTGCCATATCGTCCACATCTATATCGATACATCCGGCTGTCTCGCTGATCTCCTCATAGCTGTAATTTCCGCATATCGTAATAACAGAGCCTTTGCCCGGTGTCACACCTTCCGGCGAGCTTCCATCTCCGTTATGCTCAATAAAAATGATTGCCTTGAGCTTACCGGATACAATGTTATTTCCGATGCGGTCCACACTCACGTCCCCTGCCTGGGAGGTGTCAACAAGTGTATTGTAAAGTTCTGATTCAGCATCGTCCACGATTCCCAGTGTACTGCTTGCAAGCTTAAAATCCATACCATTGTCTGGATTCACATTTGCCATCACGAATCCAAGCTTGAAGGTTCCCATCGGAGTTACGCCTTTTCCTTCTCCATAATCTGAGCCGATGCCGTTTTTTCCTAATTTACATCCGCATGAAAACTTCTCTGTCCAGTCTCCATTCTCCCAGTTATAGACTGTCAGCGTTCCGCTTGTGCTTCCGGCATGCGCAGTTACCGTTACCTTCTGCGAATACTCATACGGACATTCCGCTTCTTCCGTTGTTGCCTCGGTTGTGGCTTCCGTCGTTGTTATCTCCGTTGTGGTTTCACTTGCCGCTTCCGTTGTTGTGACCGGTTCCGTCGTCGCCTCCGGTTCATTCGAAGGGCGTATCAATATAACATATACAGCGACAGCTGCGCCTATGATCAATACAAGCAGAATCGGAAGCAGGAAATGTAATGCCAGCGATTCTTTCTGCTTTTTCTGTCTCTGCTTTGTGTCTTTTTCTTTCTTCGGCTGCAGATGCATCTCTTCCTGCGGCCGTGTCCGGTAGGAATCTGTCTCCTGCGGATGCCGGTTATTTACAAGCTCCGTCGACTGCTGTGCGTGCGGTACCGGTTGGGTATACGGCTGCTCATACGACTGCGGATTCGGCTGCTGTGCGTGCGATACCGGTTGGGTATACGGCTGCTCATACGACTGCGGATTCGGCTGCTGTGCGTGCGATACCGGCTGGGTATACGGCTGCTCGTACGACTGCGGATTCGGCTGCTCATAGACCGCCTGTGGAGCCGCTGCCACCGTATCCTGCATCAGATCTGCAAGTGTCTGCAACTCCTCTGCGAACTCCAACGCCGTTGTGTACCTTCTGGCCGGATCCGGCTCACATGCTTTGCGAAGAATCTCATCAAGCACACCACTCACGCCCTGCCTCGGAATCAACGATTTCATCATCATGCCAAGTGCATACACATCCGTCCCTGCCTGATACGTGCCACCCTGCTCAAGCTCTGGTGCAACCGCTACCGGAATTGTACCTTCCGGATACTGCCGCACCGGCTCCATACCAATCAGCTGATACGTGCCGGGGGCTGTGATCAGAATATTTCCCGGTTTTACATTTCCATGTACACTTCCCTGCTGATGGATTGCCGCTAATGCATCTGCAATCTGCGCACCCATGCGTACCAGATCCACTTCACGCATCGGCATCTGCACAATATATTGTTCCAAAGTCATTGGATAATTCATTCGTACGTCCTCCGTTCGATTCTGCTGCAAACAAAACTATGCTTAGTTTACCACCATTTCCATGCATTGACTAGCTATTTCTTCTATTTGCTTTCCTTCCAAAATGTGGTATGCTAGAGATACTAGTATACACGGATTCATATGCCACTCAGGCTGTCACAATCATGAGGATAAACTATGCGAAAGATAATTGTTTTTTTAATAATTTTGACATTTGTCGGCATCGCCGGTCTGATCACAATGAATATCCTGAAAAAAGAAGATAATGAAAATCCGGCGACGACGGAAGGAACCGTCCAGCCAATCGACCTTTCGGGGCTTGATTCCTACCAGCCTGCCGGCAGCATGGCAACGGTAACGGATGCCGGCGCAGTTGACGCATCCGCTTCGCAGTCATTTACTATCAGCATGAATTTCGTCGGCGATATCATGCTCGCGGGTAACGACACAGCTACGAGCAGCATCGACGCCATGGCGAACAGCCAGCCGAGCACGTATTTCTTTGAAAATGTGCGGGATTATTTCTTAAATGATGATATCACGATTGCGAATTGTGAAAATGTTTTCTCCGACAATGACAATCTGGTGAAAACGGATAAGGGCGAAGCCGCAGCACTCGAACAATACAATAATGCGGTTGCGGAATATAACTCTGCAGTTGCACTTGCGCAACAATCCGGAACGACTGTCAGCATGGAGAAGCCGGAATATACCTTCCGTGCATTCTGGTTCCGCTCCCACGCTGCAACCGCCAAGCTTCTGCCGGAAAATGGCGTCGATGTTGTCTCGATTGACAACAACCACACCTATGATTTCGGAACCGACGGCAACATGGATACGCGCGCTGCCTTAGATGTTGCGGGTGTTGACTGGGGCAAAGACGGAAAGATTGTCTACAAGGAAATCAACGGATTTACAATTGCATTTGTGTTCGGAAGCATGTACTCTGCCGGAGCCGAACAGGCAATGTTAGTCGATTTGGAAGAAGCAAATGCGAACAGTGATTATCAGATTGTATATTTCCACGGTGGCGAAGAGAAGGTTCACGCCTACGAGGACTGGAAGCAGGCGTCCTGCCATAACTTAGTTGACCACGGTGCTGATCTCGTCATCGGCTCGCACCCACATGTGTTACAGCCGATGGAGACTTACAACGATGCGAACATCGTATATTCGCTCGGGAATTTTATCTTCGGCGGAAATAATTATCCAGAAAACCGGACTTTGATCTATAACCAGACTCTGACTGTCACGCAGGATGCCACGACCGGTGCATTCTCCGTAACAAACACAGATGTAACTTTAATTCCATGTTATGTCTACACCGGGGAATCCAACAACTACCAGCCTGCCGTCATCGAGAATGAAACAGACAAGCAGCTTGTAATCGACTTTATGCAAGGAAAGCGGGAACTGCCTTATTAGGCATCCCGCTTTTTTCTTCGATACTTTTTTCTTTTTTTGCGCACGGTCTTGCCGCGTTTTGCCGCCTGTGCCCTGCGAAATTCCTGAATTTCTGCAAGCATCGCGTCATAGTCCCGCTCAAAGAGCGCATCACTGATTTCCTTATGAACTACCTCGACCGGCAGCCGGTCCACGATGACTGTCCGCACGAAATCCTTGCTCTTCTGCTTATACATCGGCAGTCCGTATTTCTCCTGAATATGGGCAAGCTCCGGGCGCCACAGCACACGGATCGTCCGAAGAAGCTGTGCATGCGGATTGTCCTGCATCTCGCGCACGATATAGAAATCCACATGGTCTTCTTCCTGTTCTACTGACACGATACCCCAATATCCCGGCACATGCTCTGCAACATGGCTTGCATGTGTGCTTCCGACAACCACGATATTCGCATCGAAATACAGATCGTAGTCTGCAACCTGCCGCTCTAACCGCGTATATGTATCCGCATCACTTTTTATCTCGATTCCAACAATCTTTTCGGGAATCACCATCACGACATCCGCCCGCGAACGCCCGACGGTTTTCTCCTCTAAGATGCGCACCTTGCCGTACCGTTCTTCGAGGAATTCAAACAATGGCTCCCGTATATCTTTATCTAGTAACATTGTATGTTCCATCCTGTTTTTCTAGCACATTCTGAACACCATTTTAACAAGATATCACATCAAAAACAAGAGTCCGAGGAACATCCCTGCGCCGATTACATTTGCCTTCGCAGGAAGCTTCGTCGGCAATGTGACGACAGCTAACGGAAGCAGATTGAAGATACATGCCCATCTTGGCATGCCTGTCTTACCTGTTACTACAACAATCAAAAATGCAACTGCAAACACGATCATCGCGAGATATCCAATATACATTGTGTAGACGGTACATTTGAAGAAATCCCACACGCTGTCAAGCGCGTCCTTCGTCAAGCCCTGCCGCACGAAAAACCATTCGCAGGCACAGCAGATGATATGGTGCAATGGCAGTGAAATAAACATCACGAGCGCAGATGCATACATAATCCGGTAATATACGATCGAATAGTCGCGCACATAATTGCAAAGCTGCATATATCCAAACAATTCCAGTGTCATAGCTGCAACGCCCAAGATCATCGCAGTCGTCAGATTCCTGAGTGGCATCCCCCGAAACGAAACACTCGACTTCTCATAATCTTTGAAATCCGTCAGATTCACCTTGCCGTTTGGCGCATAGGTGAGCAGACAGTCCGATGCTCCACAGAAAATATGTCCGATCAATCCCAACAATAACATGAATTTCATTTGTTCTTCCCTCCCACAGTGCGTTAGTTAGTCTTTTCTAACCATCCTCATTCTACCACAGGGACAGGGGAGAAAACAAGAGGGATTACCAATGCAATCCCTCTTTCAGCAATCAATCTTTACTTCTCAGTGCTTCTTCACGCCTTTTTAATTTATTTATTTTCTTCCTTCTTCAACCAGACGGTTGACTTCTCCAGATCATATGCCCTCGTATAACCGTCATCATCATATAACTGATAGGTGCTATTCTCATATCCTATCATCTGCAGGCTGTCCATATCAATCTCATCCACGCACTCTGCAGCATCCACAAGCGGAATACACTTGCCTTGACGGATAAATAAGATAACCTCATTCAACGGAATCTCGACAAAATGATGTCCCTTCGGCATTTCCGTCTGTTCGATTTTTCCGTCCGGGCAAAAACGGACAAGCATCATCGCTTCCGGCAGGTACACATATCTGCCGATTGCATTCTGCGTATACACAGGTGCGATCATGATTTCATTTCCGAGCATCAACTGATCTTCCACATTTACAGCCATCCGATCTTCCGGGTACTCAAATGCAAGTGGCTTGAACATCATGTCATCGGTCAGTGCAGCCTTCATATATTCGCTGTAAATATACGGAATCAACCGATACCGCACACCGATTATATGCCGGAAATCCTCTATGTGTTCAAACTGGTAACATTCCTGTTCTCTAGTCTTCTCACAGGCATGATCCCGCATAAGCGGCGTAAATACACCGAGTGCCAACCAGCGGAGCAGCAGATCCCGTGTCGTGTTACAGCCAAAACCACCCAGATCGGCACCGGTATATAAGAACCCACACATATTCAAGGATGGCAGCATCTTCAGATTCAGCAGAATATGTGACCACCATGATTTATTATCACCGGTCCAGATTCCACCATAGCGATGCATTCCAATGTAGGATGAACGTGAGAACAACAGGCAACGCTTATCCGGCGAAATCTCACGGAGCCCTTCACCCGCTGCACGCGTCATGTTATATCCGAACAGATTGTGCACCTGATCATGCCGCACCATCTTGCCATCTACATTGTGATACATAGATGCATAATCTTCCGCGTTGTTCGCAAGACCGGTCACCTGCGCCCCGATTGCCCATACGTCCTGCACGGTTTCCTCTTTGTCTATGAACGCTTTCATCGCTTCCTTTACATCTTTTACACCCTCCGGTGTAAAAAATATCGCCGGTTCATTCATATCGTTCCAAAATCCCTCTATGCCGGCATCGGTCAGGCGCTTATATTTCTCTCCAAACCATTTTCTGGCATCCGGATTTAATACATCCGGAAAATGTGTATATCCCGGCCAGACAGCGGCTACAAAATCACTTCCATCCTGTCTCTTACAGAAATAATTCTTCTCGACTCCTTCCTCGTATACATCATATCCTTCTTCGATTTTTACACCTGCATCAATAATTGGTACAAGCCGGATATGATCCTTCTTCAGGTTCTCTACATACTGCGGGAAATCACGGAACGCATCATTTACCGTAAAATCTTTATAGTTATCCATATAGTCAATATCCATATAAACCATATCTATCGGAATATGATTTTCCCTGTATTTTTCTGCCACCGTAACAAAATCCTCCGGCGTTTTATATCCCCAGCGGCTCTGCCCGAATCCAAACGCAAATTTCGGTGCAATATAGCTTCTGCCAATCATCTTCCGAAACTGCTTTGTAATATCGTATGGATTTTCGCCTGTAATAACATACAGATCAAGATCTGCCCTGTCACAGAAGATATGAAGCTCGTCCGATCTTGTGTAACCGACATCAAAGGTAAGTGTTGACGGATAATCAAAGTAAAGTCCAAACGTCTGCTCCCCTGACACGATAATAAAATTATGCGCAGCATACAGCGAATATACATCTTCATGATGATGGGGATTATCTGAATTGTTGCTGATATACTGGTAGCCGCGTTTGTTGATGCCACGGTTTGCTTCACCGAGTCCATATACGACATCCTCATCACGAAGCTTATAAGTGAAAGAAAATCCTTCCTGTAAATGAATGACGCCAAACTCCGGCATTCCTTCCGATGCTGCAAATTGCTCTGTCACTGACTCTGTTGGAAACGGGGTTCCATAGGTATATTTTTTAATCATTTCGCATTCTCCTTCCGATTGTTTTGTCTTACGTTTTGTTAATATCATTATATTGTCAAGCAAGCTAATATTCTTGCATTATCTTCGTTATTTTATGACACAATATTGACTTTTCTTAAAAAATAGCATATTTTAACTATAAGAACCTATGCAGGCACAGGTCTGGTGCGAATCTACTTTCAAAAAAGGAACGATTATACGATATGAACCAGGACATTTCTCTAAAAGAAAATATTCATTACGGAACAAAAGAACATCCTATTTCCAGATTACATTTTGATACAGGGGCCGGTACACCCTATCCGGAATATTTCTTTGTTGCGCGCCACTGGCACCACTATATGGAAATTCTCTATATTGAGAAGGGGAGCTTTGAATTTGAAATCAATCTGCAGAGCTTTACCTTATCACAAGGAGATATCTGTATCCTGAATCCCGGTGACCTGCATCAGATCAAGGGGAATTCCTCTGATACCAAGCACAACGTGATCTTATTCGATCCGTGTATTCTGGATTTTTCCTATGAAGATGAAATGCAGGAAAAATGTATCAGACCACTGATAAACCAACTGGCTCTATTGCCAAATATCTACCATTGCGGTTCATCCATCCATGCCGCCCTTTCACCTAAAATCAAGGCTCTTATGGATACTGCCGCAGAAATGGATTCCGGCTGGTATATGACAAGCAAACTACTGATTCTCGATATTATATCATCCATTTATACAGCCAATCTCATGCAATCAGTCCAAAATGCACACGCACAGACAAACCAAAAGAAAATACAGAACTATAAATCTGTCATCTCTTATATGGAGCATAATTATAACCAGCCGGTCACTTTGCAGGACCTGGCGGATACCATCCCGTGCAACAGCCAGTATCTCTGCCGTTTTTTCAAGGATATTGCGGGTGTTTCTCCGATTCAGTATCTGCTTAATTACCGCATTCAAAAGGCATGTATTCTGCTTGAAACGACAAACAATCCAGTGCTTGATATCGCACTGGATTGCGGATTTGAAAATGTCAGTTATTTTATTCGCAAATTCAAAGAAATTATGTGTTGTACGCCCAAAGTCTATCGGAACAAACATACGCAAAGGTAATACAGGCGAATTATTCTCCGTACTGTCATCCGATCTTTTATTATTCCCAGGATGGCAGGCAATTTCCATCATAAACACAGGTTGTTTCTTTGCCTTCTATCATCGTTACCATATACCCATCCTTTGCGAAATTCAAAGCGACCATCTTCCCTTTATCTGTATGAAAGATCTGAATAATCACATCTGTCGGTTTTGAATCCTCCCCAAAATAATTACTTGGTTTCACTCCTCCGCCGGTAACTTTACCGCTTCCAAATGTGTAGCGGGGATTTGCATTTTTGTCTGCACTGTCCAGATACTTTAACACCTGCCCGGCAATCCTGCGGCTGGATGTTCCCGCTTCCACCATATCGTTCGGATCTTTCTGCAGTGCTCCAAGGGCACCGTTCGATATTCTTCCCAGATTTTTCACGGTCCTTCCACCTATGGACGAAGTAAACTTACAGGAAGTCTTAAAGCTTTCCGGATGCAATCCATAACATTCTGTCAAAGCTGCCTGTGAAGCAACCCAGACATCCCGAGCTTCATTTATAATCATCTGTTTTTTTGTCTTATCGATATACCCAAGCAATGTCGGAACCAGAAACGCCGCAAGGATTGCAAGAATCACAAGCACAACAGCCAGTTCCACTAATGTAAAGCCACGATTTTTTTTCATTAATTTCTATATTTATCCTTTATAATGTAATATATCCACATACAACTATATTATATTTCGGGAATTTTCTTCAGATACTTAATAGTTTTGTGTTCTAATTTCCCGCCTTAAGCATCAGAGCGAACACGCCCTGTGCACTGTGTTTATTCAGTGCAGAATCTTCGGCCATGATTTTCTGAGCGCCACATAGGAGATCAGAAAGTTTGCAAGCCAGCCGGCCGGTACGGCAAGCCAGACAAATGCAATTCCAAACCTCGGTGCACAAATCAGAGCAACCGCCAGACGGATTGCCAGATTTACCATATTGGCAACCAGAAACGGCCGCATGATTCCAAGTCCCCGAAGGACTCCATCTGTCGCCATCTTGATACCCATGAAGATAAAGAAATACCCAAGCCATCTCATATAATCCCCGGATACCTGATATGCAAAAGCAGTTCCGTCTTTCCCAAGGAACAACGAAGAAATCTGCGTATGCAGTGTTTCAATGACGACAAAAGCAAGGATTGCAAAACACGCATCTAACACCAACGCAGCATGATAGCCCTTCTTGATACGCTGTGGTTTCTTCGCACCAAGATTCTGGGAAACGTATGGGGACACCGCATTGCCAATAGATACAAATATCAGTGAAAAAACATTTTCTACCCTCATCGTCGCAGCATAACCGGCAAGTGCCTGCGTACCGAACGGATTCACAACTGCCTGTACAATCATCATACCGATCGACACGGTGGACTGCTGGAGAACTGATGGGACAGCAATCTTGAGCATGGAATACAGCTCCTGCCGTTCAAACCAGCGAAAAGGACTCTGATACTGCCGCATCCGATAAATAAAAATCAGGAAGGACAGCACTGCGGAGATTCCTTGTGCAATAAGAGTCGCAAGGGCTGCACCGAACACGCCCAGCCCCAGGCCGGCCACCATCCAGAGATCCATAAGAATATTCAATACCGACGATACGATCAGAAGCACCAACGGAATCTTCGACTCTCCGATGGAAGTAAACATGGTTGATAGAATGTTATACATAAACAGAAACGGAAATCCCATAAAATAGACCCGCAGATACAGCACCGCATCATCCAGTATATCCGCAGGTGTGTGTAATAACCGCATCATCAAATCGGAAAAGCAAAATCCAAGGACGCTCAGAAGTATGCTCAAGCTTAGAAAACTAATCAACGATGTTGATACAATTGTTTTCATTTTTCCATAATTTCGGGCACCAAAATAACGGCTTACAAGCACACCGGCACCTACACCGGCGCCCAATGCCACACAAATAAAAACATTGGTAAGCGCTGCACAGGCGCCAACAGCCGCAAGCGCCGAGGAACCAACATACTGACCGACGATTATGGAATCAGCCATATTATATACCTGCTGGAAGAAGCTGCCGAGAATCATAGGCATTGCAAATACGGTCAACGCTTTCAGAGGCGCATCTGTGATTAAATATTCATCTTTTGACATTATAGTTCCCTCCTGAACTTTCCCGGTCTGTTCATAATGTCTTTTTTAATCTTTCCAGATCATCCGCATCCGGGTGGGATAAGGCGCGGTCAAAATTCTCAATCAGCATATCCAGATTCGCCGGATGTTCCGGATTCTCTTTCATTTTGATATAACGGTCGCGCACAGACTGCGGCATCTTTCCCTGACACATATACGCTCCGATAACCTCATTGCTGGAATCAATAGATTGTCTGACCTGCTCAAGAATTTTGTTAAAATATGTGTCGCTTCCACCGAAGCCGGCTGTTCCAAACAAAAAAATCTTCTTATTTTTTAATTTCGATAACAATTCTGATGTCTTATTATCTGCGTTTCCTTTGTCCGTCCAAAAACCGATATACAGCAAATCAGATTCCGGTACCTGTAATTCATTCCCGCCAAAATAATCACACATATCCTGAGGCAGCGTTTCATGGATTATGTCTGCCAGTTTCTTTGTATTACCGGTTACGCTGCTGAAAATTATTGAATAATTATTTGTTGTCATCCTTCATTATCTCCCTTCATTTCCTGCTAACTTCTATTGGAGTAACATAATAATAGCATATCCAGTCCAAATAAGTCGTGATAATATTTTCTTGCACGCTCTATGTCTTTCACGACAATGAGTATATTTCTTAATTTCATATTTGCTTCTCCTTATAATGCAGGAACTTCTATTCCGCATTTCTCCTCAGATCAGATCCAACATATTATCCAGATAAATCGCTTCCCTCACATGAATCTGATACTCCGGCTTCGTCATGTAATAAAGCAGGAATTCCAACACCAACGCACTTCCCAGTCCGCGTCCTTCAATCTTGAAATTGGAAAATCCCATCGGCAGATAGACGTCTTTTATCGCATCAACTCCAATAAATCCCGGATTCGACATTGCCTTTGAAAACCGGTATCCCTGTTCCGACTCTGGTGCCGTGCATCTATGATCCGGTGCTTTTATGCCAAGTGCTTTCCGGCTCACATCCTCATAACATACTTTCCGTTCTTTGCACCCAAACCAACAACATTCATTGCACAAAAACTCAACCTTCGCCTTTTGCTCATCCGTCAACGTATGCAGATCTTCAAAACGTTTATTCAACCGAAAATCCGGCACTACATACTGAAACTCATCCCGCTTTAACTCATCCCGGAACTGTTCAAACTCCGTCAGAACCTTTGTGGTCGATGAGACAAGATACAAGCCCGGATACTGCCTCTTCAGATACGCCAGTAATAAATCCGAATGCACAATCACTCCATTTTGCACTGTTCCACCTTTTTCAAATAACGTGCAAAGTGTGTTGCATTTTTTGTCGGATAAATGCTCTTCCTGCAATAACGAATTACTGAATGTCAGCCTCGCCGAAATACCATATTCCTGCATCAGATGCAACACTTCCTGCGCACTGTGATCTCCGTCTCCGATCCGTCCGCCACCCCAGATACAATCTGCCGGTGCCCCATAGATGGAGCCAATCTCACACCAATCATAAAAGTATTCCCGATGCTCACGGAATAACGGCAGAAATAATTCATATAACTCATAGAATTCAAATAACCCCGGAAGGTGGTAATATGCCGTTTTCTGTGTTTTTTGCTTCATTTATCGTTTCCTATCCCTTCATACCCTAACCTCTGGTACAAATTTCTTGCTCTTGTATTTCGCACATTTGTATCCAGCTCAACTACAACAATAACTACGCAAAAATCGAAACAGCTCTACATTTGTCTTACCATTTACACCCTCTGCCTGAAAATATTCCGGCAGGGCAATCGCCGTAGAGCTTTCCCCGCAAATATCTATACCATATACAGGTGCCCGCTCCAGAAAATATTGAAGCATATGTTCAAGCATCCCCAGCGTCAGTTCGCCTTGATTCCAATTTGTTTCACTGTATTGTTCAGAAAGCACATCCTTGTCGATTGAAATGTACAACGGTACACCGCCGTGAATCCGTTTTAACCGTTCCACACCTTCTCCTTTACGGATTTCCTCTGCGGAAAAAGTTATGAGTTTATCCAGATGCTTCGTACGAATTTGTTTTATATCGTCTTCCGCCGGCCCGATCAAAATAAATTGTTGCAATGCCGGATTCTGATCAAGAACCATTCCCGCCCAATCGCCACAGCTCATCATTCCTTCCATTAACGGTTGCTGCATATCTGTGTGATGATCGAAAACAATCAAAGAAAATGGGCTGTGAATCTGATCTGTAAATATCTTTGTAACATAATGATAATTGCCAGAATCCACAAAATGGATTCCATGTACTCCATACGGCTCTATTCTCCTGCGGATCTCCCGCTCTGCCTGTGGCGAACAATACAGGTCGCTGCCTTCAATATCCGAGCAGTCAATCCACGAAAATTGCTCTCGATCTGCACAGATTTCATCATCGTATACGTGTGTAAAATCCAGAATCAAATGATATGGTTTCATCTGTAATTCCCCCTTACTATACACCCCGAAATTTTCAGACGGAACTAACAAACGCATTTACTATTTTCCTGCTGTTTTCATCTACTGTATAGGAAAATTCGGGATGCCATTGTACGCCCACTATAAACTTATTCGATGGCATATAGATACTTTCAATCAACCCATCTTCCGAAAATGCCATCGCCTGAAAATCGAGTGCCAGTTCTCTGATTGCTTGATGGTGATAACTGTTTACTCCTATTTGTTCCTTACCTAAAATGTTATAGAGCAATGTATCCTTTTGCAGTGTAACCTGATGTGCCACCCTGTCGTATGGCGGTTTCATATGATGGTCAATACAACTGGTATGCTCTGTTGCCAAATCCTGATACAAAGTCCCACCATAGCAGGCATTCATAAACTGGATCCCTCGACATATACCCAAAACAGATTTATCCCTCTCTACGGCTCCTGTTAAGATATATTGTTCCATTTCATCCCGTAGTTCGCAACAGGAACCACACCACGATTTCTTTTTTTCATGATACACAGACGGGGACACATCATGTCCACCAGTAAACAAAAATCCACCACATATTTCGAGAAAATAATCAAGTTCCTTCTCATTTGCTGTAAGAGGGAGCATCATAGGAATCGCATTTTCCGCCTCTAGCATTTTCATATATCCGGGCAGCATCCAGTAGCTTTCTTTTTCATCATCATAAAGTGGCATAATACCAATCACTTTTCGCATTGTCGATTTCATTTCTCATTCCTCCAAATGCTGATTTTTGCTTTACCCTAGCTATATTTATTGTATTTTTCTTATCTAATCATCTGTGTACCAAACCTCAAGTCACGCCTATTAGAAATAATAAACTTTTACTCTTGAGGATATGGTTCGATTCCCAAAGAATACTTCACCTCGTCACACAATTCTTCATAGGACAAATCAAATGGAAATGGCTCTGCATCCTCCATAATATTGTTCATTAGCTCATCCAGATCCCCACATTCTATTACAATAAAGGGCTTTTGTCTAAAAAGGACTTCATCCACTCTGAAAAATAATCCTTTATATGTAAATACTGATCGTACAGAATGATGCGTTTCTTCAAAATCGTCTGAATAGTTTGTTGTTTTAACCTCATAGGGTAAACGGATTTCGTATTTTGAAGCGCCTAATCGAAACATAATTTGCTCTATCATATCTTTAACCGCTTCAAAATCAACTCTTGTTACATTTTCATACCACCACATCTTTGTCCCCTCTGCTATTTCCAATGTTACTCTCTAGCCTTTTATTATATGCAGTCAATATTCTTCCTGAATGATCCTCTGTATGTTCAAATAAAAGCCATTGTTCACATTCCTCTTCATAATGCGGATAAGCATTGGAAATATAGCATTCTATTCTCACGCCGTTATCCATTTCAACGAACAAATCATTGGATTTACTAATGGATATGCTTGTCACTTTTCCACCAATTATCTGATTCCGAAACTTATCTGTATTGAACCATTCATCATTATGTTTGCTCTCTTCTTGATCCCAAGAATTGTAATCCATCGTTGTTATTATCAAGTCATCATTAAGAAAAATTCTAGTCAATCCCAATCCATGCAATACGAGATTATCGCTGAAACAGAAATCCAGCATTTCACATATGCAGTTAAGCCCTTCAAGCCGTTTTCCAACCCAAAGATTAATAAAATCATTTATCGTTTTATCCATGATAATCCTTTCCTTATGAGTGGTCTCACCTAACACTCATATATTTTTCTGTACTTTCACTGACAATGGTTAGAATCACGAAAGTTTATATTGCATAAAATTTTTATTCGGAACAAATCCAAAGTTCGAATATAACTTAACGCCCATATCTGACGCTGTGATCTGCACTGTTCCACAGCCATATTCTTTTGCATCATGAACAACGCGTGTTAACAGCTCTTTTGCGATACCTTTTCTTCTGTAGTCCGGATCAGTAAACATGCTGGATAGTAACCCTATCTTTCCACTTGGGCAGCCAAAATATGGCGGTTTCTCTACAAAAGACATACCACTCGTTCCAATAATCTTATCCCCGTCAAAAGCAAGCCATGACACAAAAGTCCCATCTCCCATATGGCGTATATAATACTGCTTTAATGCAGGTACCAAATCCATATCCTCCTTAGCACCTTCTTCTCTCAGTTGCTTTATCCGCATATCAATAAACGTATTCAGTTCTTTCTCTGTCAGTCTTCTATACTCTATTTTCATGGTATCCTCCCCTTGATTTTACTTATAATTTTCTCGTAATCCTTGGCAGCTAATCCACCCCATGCTTTATCTTCGCCTCAATCTCTTTCAGCTCAGTTATTCTATCTATCCTGATAATTGTCTTTATGTTATTATCGAAGCCATTAAACAGGCAAATCAATTCATATCCAATTTCCCGAAGTTCTTTGGCAACGATATTTGCTTCCAGTATATCGTAGTTTATTTCAGATGTAATCTCTTTTCCAGACAAAGAATAATTCATAACTTCACGTCGATATTCAGAATTTACCCTCTCCGCGTTCAATTGTTTTCCTGAACCAATACTCAACAAAATTCTATTAATTCCTTTTACAAAGCTATCTATTCCGATGGTATTGTCCAATAAAAAAGCAAAACCATTTTTCTCCAATTCTCTTATCCAACAGTCATAGAAAGTATTGAAATGTTCCTCATCTTTACGGTCAAGCAGCACATGATACTCCGGCAGAGTATTTATATCATATCGCCTGTCCGTAATTATCTCATTGAATGATTCGTAAAGTTTTGCATCTATAGTCCCTTCCTCAAAGACTAAATCATAACCATCATATTCACATGAAATGCTGAATAACTCCGGTTTCATCTGTTTTTTACTTTTTATAAAATCTATAAAATGTCTCACTTTTATGCCCCTTATTGAGTTTCAAACAACAAAATGCCTGTTATATATGTAAAGCAGGACAGTTGACTTTCTATCAGCTATCCTGCCTTTATTTACCTCATAACGTTTTACACTTTTTCGTTTTCCCGTGCTTCCAACACTTCCGTGGTAATTGCATCTACATCATATTCTGGCGCATGCTCCTTCACGATATCATAGATTGGCTGGATATCTTCGACAGATTCTTCAAGTTCATCTGCAATCTGTTCAAGCGACTTATTCTTCTGAAGTTTTTTGATAATTGAATTCACAAGACGACGATACCCTTCTGCGCGACCTTCTGCAATTCCAGATGTATGCCCTTCTGCGATTCCAGATGCACGTCCTTCTGCAATCCCAGATGAATACCCTTCCGCACGTCCTTCTTCCACACCATCGTTAAACCATTCCCGTTTTGCATTCTCCATCTGCTTTTCGTATGTCAGATCAAACATCATAATTTTCTGCACATCCTCTCCGCGTTCCAGCAAAAACTCCTTTAGGATATCTTCTGCAATGCAACGGTTCACCGCATCTCTAATTGCAGTTTCATAATCCTTCTCGCCCTTTTTTGCCTTTGCAAGATTCTCATTTACATATCCAACAAATATCATATACTCCCGCAGCGTCTGACTCCGCTTCTTCAGATCCTCATTATTTCCCGGATTGATGTTATACACGGTACACATCAGCTCTAACTGCGGCTCGTCCGACTGGTTTTCATATGCATCGGACAATTTCAGCACTTCACGCTCTGGTCTGTTTTTGTCTCCATTATAGAACACTGCGAATTTCGGTGTCGGTATCTTCACCAGCTTATGACTAAGCAGATATCTATTTTCGACCAGCTTCTTGATGATTGTCACAAAATAAATCAGTTCACGAAGCGGCATGTTCGGGTTATACGTCGACTGATGCTCGTAGATATTCAGAACCGAATCCATACTCACCACAAACGATGCATCATTGTGCACCGTAAGTGATACACCACTTTCCAGCGTATGAATCTCGATGATCTCCGGATCGGTATACGCCGTCCCAGCCATCGCATTGTAGACATCCAACGCTCTCGCCCTGTCCTCCAACAACATACTAAACACGTCACTTTTGTACTCTCTGTTTGCCATATTTCGTCCTCCTTTGGCTTTCGCAGGAGAAATCCATCGGCAAACATAATCTTAAACTATCTTCCTTGAATACTCCTGCATCTTAAATTAAATGAATTGAATTTAAAAGCATGAATGTTCAAGAATAAATAATTTGACTATTCGTAGAAAGTAACTATCTAGCAGCTACTATATGAAACTTATGCTTTGGTAGTAGACTAGCATAATCGAACTGAACATGTCAAGGACTTTTTCAAGAACGCTTGACAGCGTTTTGTATTTATTTCGGGGATTAATATATTTTCCAAATATTGTTGGATACACCAGAAATTGCCAGTTAATCACTTGGTATCTAACAATGCTATCGGATGCCGGATAACCGTTTTCCATTTTTCAGGAGCAACTTTTCTTGCATCTGAAAGATAAATTTCATGATGCAATCTATCTTTTGACAGATCATTTTCATATCCATTTTCCTGTAAATATGTATCCATGATTTCAACAGTCGCCGGTTCATCATCAAATGCTCCGAAATGCATAATCTGAACGCATAAGCCTTCTTCTATCGTGATAAACTCTGCCGACGAGCAATCCAGTTTCTTCTTTTTTGTAGCGGTTTCTACCGCCCAGTCAAAATCCTTCTTCGTAATAAAATCTGGAAGTCTTATCACGGAAATCCAATTAAATGCATCCTTGTTCGAGTAATCAATCCCATCAACATCATCCTGCCACCAAAAGCCTTCGAGCGGCGGCACAACATATTCGAAGAATCCTTCTATTTTGTAATCCGTCTTGTAACTCATCTTAAGTGTATATGCAACTGCATATAAAACGCCAATCGCCTGCTGATACGCACCATCCTTTTCATTCGGATTGCCTTTTCCTCTTACTGCGATATAGTTTGCCTTTGGAACATTCACTATCTCCGGCTTGTTCTTCGGCATATAAATTTCCTTGTATTCCTTCTTAAAATCAAACGCCATATTTTCTCCCTTTTACCGCCTTTCGCTTCAACACCTCATACACGCCAAGAAATATACACCCGACAGCATAACACAGGATATCTTTCCAATCAAATACGGAACCCACCAGAATGCTTAAGAAACGATTATTCTGCCAGCCTAATGCTTCCACAATATGGAACATCTGCAAAAACTCTACCAGTGCCGCAAACATAAATACGTAAAGCGGTAACAGTTTGCATCGCTCCGGTACAAATATTCTTATAAACGTATATATCACAACCACAACCAGCACGTCGCCAATATATGGTCTTACAAATGCATCATGCACATATATCGCAATCAACACTTCGATCAACAGCAAAACCACAGTTGCGATTGCATATCCGATTCGCTTCATGTTCTTCTCCATTCACATATAAGGTCTCGTAAGCCTTCCACACTCTTCTTCCATATAATTTTCTCCCCATATGCCAAGAAACTCCTATATCTTTCCGCTATTATTTATTTTGCAGTGGCTATTTTTTCAAACTGCGGTCGAACCTTGCGGAATACTTCCATCAGTCTGGGAGAAAATACACCACATTCCCCATTAACAATCATGCGAAATGCTTCCTCGGGAGAAAAGGCGTCCTTATAGCAGCGCTCGTTTACCAACGCATCATATACATCTGCTACGGACACAAGCTGTGCGGAGAGCGGAATGGCATCCCCCTCCAGGCCATCCGGATATCCCTTGCCGTCAAAGCGTTCGTGATGATGACGGCATATCTCACTACTGACCTTTTCATACTTCGGATCGAGTACATTTTTCATAGACTCTAACAGTTCACAACCCCTGGTTGTATGAGACTTCATATACTCGAACTCATCCTTTGTCAGTCGTCCCGGCTTTAATAAAATACTGTCAGGAATTGTAATCTTACCAATATCATGAAGAGCGCTTGCGGATACGATTACGTCAATCTTGTCCTGTGTCAAATCATATTCCGGATACTCCACCATAAAACTCTCTGCAAGAATACGTGTATATTCTCCTACACGCTTGACATGTTCTCCGCTCTCCAGATTACGATATTCTACCACCGTACCCAGAATTTCAATGATATCCTGATTACGACGTTTCAACTGTTCTGCCTGACTCTTCAATGTTCTATAGGCCTTGCGCAGTACATTGGTCTGTTCTTCTACTTTCGCTTCCAGTTCGTTACGATTCGCGTAATGCTCCGCCGCATTCTGAACTCTTTTTCTTACCAAGCGCGCATTAAAGGGTTTCCCGATAAAATCCGCAATACCAAGTTCAAAACAGCGCTGTTCATTCTGTGTGCTGTTCTCTCCGCTGATAATCAATACCGGAATTTTCTCAATCATATTTCTGGCATTCAGTTCTTTCAGCACCTCAAAGCCATCCATCACCGGCATAATCAGATCCAGCAAGATTGCCGAAATCTCATATTTCTCAGCATCCAGTATTTCCAAAGCTGCTTTACCGTCTTCCGCTTCCAATATGTCGTAGGTATCCTTTAATATTTCCTTCAGAATATCCCTGTTCATTATTGCATCATCCACAATGAGAATCTTGTTCTTCATTTATTTTTCCTCCATCGCATTCCGAAATACAGAAATGGTGCCATCTTTTTTCTTCAGTGTAACGTTCTGAATGGTTTTTGAATTCCATTTGAAACCATTGATATTTACCAGTACTCCCTGATAAAGGATGCCCCGGATCACGATTTTCACCTGATCAACGCTGTCTCTTTCCTTCTGCAGTTCTTCCTTCCTCTTATTGAGTTTATCAATTTCAAGATCCTTGGTATAGATGGAATCCTCTATTTTCAGATAGATTGGATTACTGTTACGTACTTCCGGCGCATATTTTCTCCTGAAATCTCCATAGGCATTTTTTAAAAGGACTAACTCCCTCTGGGCAGAACAAAGCTTTTCTTCCAGCATATTTATTTCCGCAAGGAACAATTCATCTCCTCCTACGGAGATATCGGTCCTGATACCGGCTGCATTTCCGATGTTACAAGCACTGATACCTTGTGCGGCATAGGCACTTCCACCTGCCAGACTTCCGTTTCTACCGGCAATTTCAATTCTGCCGCCTGACCAAAGTACACTGTTCAGGCAGTAGTTGGCATGGATGTTTTTCCCTGCCTTGACATCGGACCGTTCGAAGAATCTGCCCATGATGCTTCCCTTAGCCTCCAGTCTTCCTCTGCCGTCACCGTTGTTGCCCCTACGCAGAATGATATCTCCCCCGGCCTCCAGCACAGCTCCTTCTACAAAACCATCCACCAGAATATCCTTCTCCGCGTGGATGACCGCACCATCACCTACCTCGCCTCTGACATAGACCGAACCGTTGAATTCTACCTTACCGGTAGCCTGTGTCACACTGTCCTGTACCAGGATATTCGTGATCTCCAGTCCGCCTCCCTTGTATTCAATCTTACCGTCCATAGATGCGATGTAAGTCTTCTTGTCCGGCTCCAGCGTTACACCCTTGCGGGGCAGATGCGGCAATTCTCTTCCCTTCTTCGCAGGGACTTCATCTCCTAAGATATTAAGCCCCGGATTCCCTGGTTCCGGTTCATGGTATTTCGCTACCACATCCCCCTTTCGCACCAGTTCAAACCATTTGATATTCTGATAGTCTACCGAACCATCTTCCAACAGCTTCGGCTCCTTTTTTATATTTATATCGAAAAAGAACTCATACCATCCATCCGCACCGGGCTGTGGGTTCCTGCCGGCAGCCAGAATGATCATATTACTGTCTGCCCCCTGATTCTCCAACCGTTCCAGCATCATGGTATCAATCCCTGTCTTCACGCCTTTTTCTTTCAGGGACTGTAACAGTCTGTCCTTGCTGATTCGAATGCCCTTTTTAGCCACCAGAATAAAAGCTTTCATTTTATCTGCACTAACCAACAGAGAAAAGTCTTTGTAACTCTCTTCATTCTCTGTCTTTTCCGGATGCTTCCGCTCTTCTAACAGCTTTTTACGTTTCTCTTCCATGCCCCTGGCAGTGTTCATCAGGCTGGAATACAATTCCACTGGCAGATCATCCAGCATTCCCAGACGAATTTCCCGCATCTGCTGCCAGGAATATAACGGATTCGAATATTTCGATACATCGACTCCTTCTTCCATTCCCAAGCGTATCTCACGCATCTGCTGCCAATTCAAATGTTCATCTTCATATAACGATACGTCCAGTCCCTTTTCCAACCCTAAAGCGATTTCCCTGATGGACGGCCCCCTGTGATAGATCTTCACGTGGGATTGAATATCGATTCCTTTCTCCATGGCAATGCGGATCTGCCGAAGCTGTTCCTCCTCATAGCCTTCTCTGATATACATACGGATATCGACCTTGTCCATTATGGCCTTCCGCAGTTCCTTCAGCAGACCGGCAGGGATCGTTTTGGCAAATGACAGGTCGATTCCCTTCATCAACCCCTTACGGATTTGATGCATGACCTCAAAAGAGAGCTTGGGATCTGCGTATTTTTTCACATCCAGATGGCTTTCCAGCCCCTTACGGATTTCCTTCATCTGGAACCAGTCATATGCTTTATCCGCATAAACTGACACATCCACGTTTGCTTCCAGTCCCAGACGGATCTCACGCATCTGAATTGCCAGGAATTCCGGGTTCCGGTAATAGGAGACATCCAGACCTTTCTCCTGCCCCTCTTCTATCTCCTGCAATTGATCTGTGGAATATTGTGTTTTATCCAATATTTCATCTTCCATATAATCCTTATCCTCTCATATGTCTGTTCCTGTCTCTGGTACTATTCTTCCATAGTTCGGATTGCATCTACGGTATTGTGATACTCCTGCTGCACTTTCTCGTAAGCTTCTTCATATCCGTCGAACGCTCTTCCCCGGAGTTTCTCCGTTAGGCATGCACTGACTTCGTAAAGTCTGTCTAATCCCAGATTCAGACAGATTCCTTTTAATGTGTGAGCCGCGCGGAAAGCTTCCTCTGCATTCTGTTCTTCCACTGCCTTTACCAGATTCCCATAGCAGGGATCATCAGGGAATTTCAGGGCGAATCGCTTTACCATTGCTTCACTGCCCATTCTGCCCAATACTCCTTCGAAATCGGAGCCCATACTCTCATAGCATTCTTGTACTGTCATCTACATTTATTCCTTTCTATATTCATATTCTTCCCGTACTCTGTCCTCAATATCTACCGGACATTCCCGTCATCTATACAAATCGTTCTGCCGCTATCCTTTATTATGTATTTTTATATGGTTGTTTTGGGATAAGCATTTTTGAATGGTTCTCTCAATTTTTTCCCTATCCAGCGGTTTTGCAAGATGTGCATTCATTCCTGCAAGCCGGCTTCTGATCATATCATCAGAAAAAGAATTGGCTGACATTGCTATGATAGGAATGATTTCCGCATCTGTTCGTTTCAGTGCCCGGATTTTGCGGGTCGCATCTAATCCGTTTAACACCGGCATCATGATATCCATCAGAATTACATTGTAGTATCCCGGCACTGATTTTTCAAACATTTCTACCGCTTCCTGACCATTTACCGCACCTTCCACTGTCATTCCCTGATCTTCCAGAATAAATCTTGCAATTTCCATATTCAGTTCATTATCTTCTACCAGAAGTACCCGAAGTCCCTGCAAGGAAATCGTTTTGTAGTCCTGAACTGCATTGATATCGTTGTCAGTGCCTATCTTAAATGGTATCCGGACAGTTGCTGTAGTACCAACACCTTTTTCACTCTCCAGACAGATGGTTCCGTGCAGCCGGTCTGTCAGTTTTTTTGCGATTGCAAGTCCAAGACCGGTTCCTTCATATCTGGTACGGCTGCTTTCGTTTTCCTGAGAAAACAGTTCAAATGCATGTTCGGTAAACTCTTTGCTCATTCCAATTCCATGATCTTTGCAGACAAATTCACAAATCACATTCTTATCATCTAACTGCTCTTCGATGCAGTTCACAGATATGGTACTTCCAATGTGCGAAAATTTAATCGCATTATCGGCAAGAATTGATAAGATTCTCGCTGTATAAAGAGGGTTACCCACCAGATACTGATTGGTAAATGAGCTTTTTCCCCACTCAACGATATACTCTATCTGCTTTTCTTCTGCTTTGATCCAGGCTGCTTCATTTACTGTTCTTAACATATCTGTGATATCAAACGTCATATCCTGGTTGACGCTCTCACCAGATTGCAGCTTATTCATATCCAGAATGTCATTCACCATAGATAACAGGTATTTTGACAATTCTCTAATCTGCTTTCTACATTTTTCCTGCATCTGCAGATCATCTGGAAATTCTTCCGCCATATCGAGCAGACCTATGATCCCATTCATCGGAGTGCGGATATCATGGCTCATATTCGACAGAAAACGGGTCTTCAACGCAGTTTCATGCTTGGCTTCTGCCGCCCTTAAGGCAAGCCGCTGTTCCTTTCTTTTTTCATCATTGATCGATCTGACTGCACACAGGACATGGGTTACACGTCCGTGCTCATCTCTTTTCTTCACGATCAGGCGGGTTCTGTGCCAGTCTCCATTCACTGTACGATATTCCATGGATATGGATTCCTTGTCCTGTAAGCGTTCTGCCATTGTTGAAACATCACAGAATAACAGAAAAGCCTCCAAATACTCTTCTGCGACTATCTGCTCACAATTATGGCGGAGTGTCTTACTCATCTCCCCTTTAAGCTTTGCCGTTGCCGGAAAGTTTTCTTCTCCGGATACAACCTCATAATAGTCAGCTTCGAGGTCAATTCTGGAAATATAATTATAACTTTTACCGATTGCTGAAATAATCTCGTTTTTCAGCGTTGCATCTTCCAGAGCCTTTTTAAGTCTGTCCTGAATCTGTTTTTCTTTCACCATGACTTCATCAATATGACGGATTCCCACAAGGATTATGAACTCCGAATCCTCTGTTTCACCATTAAGTTTCACTGCCTGTACTTCAAAATACTGTCGATCTCCCGCATTTGGAATACTCCTGTAATGAAATACGAATCTATCCATGCTGCAAAGCTGTTCTTTCAAATATTGATACGAAAAACATTTTTTGAATTCCGCTCTTTCGTCTTCCGGCACATACTCCTTAGCATACTGAGCCACATAGTCGTGAAACATTTCATACGTCTTCTGTTTTTCATTCAACATTTTAAGCGCATTTGTATTTTGTGCCAGTTTTAGTGTCTCAAACTTTCCGGAATTGAGATCCACAACATACACTGACGTAAAATCCATGCAGAGCTTTTCCATGATATATTTGCTGTATTCTAATTGTTTCAGAATTTTTTTCAATTCTTCACCGTCTTTCTCAATTTCATTCACACAAGATTATTTCATATTTTCAATTATCCTGTTTATTCAATACAGAAAGAATGATTTTTTCCATCTTCTCAATATTAATCGGTTTGGCAATGTGTCCATTCATGCCGGCGTCTAATGCTCTTTTTCTGTCTTCTGCAAAGGCATCTGCTGTCATGGCAACGATCGGGATCTCTGCCTTCTTGTTGTCATTTAAATGCCGGATACACCGGGCTGTCTGATAACCATCCATATTTGGCATCTGGATATCCATAAGTATCAGATCATATGTTCCGTATGGCATCTGCTCGATTCTGTTCACACACTGAATTCCATCTTCCACACGTTCGATAACAATACCTGTATCTTCCAGAACTGCCATCGCAATTTCTGCATTCAGATCATTATCCTCCGCCAGCAGAACATGCTTTCCACGCAGGGGTTCTACTATATCAGATACATCTGCTGTTTCTATCTCCTGGTTGTAATATTTCTTATCCGCTATTTTATGCATCAGCGTAACTGTAAATACGGTTCCTTTTCCCAGTTTGCTTTCCACTTCAAGACTGCCGCCCATCAGATCAACCATTTTCTTTACGATTGCCATTCCAAGACCGGTTCCTCCGACTTTTCCGGTCGTTGTATTATATTCACGGCTGAACGGTTCGAATAACGTTGGAAGATATTCCTCGCTCATGCCAATACCGGTATCCGCTACCTCGGATTTTATCTTTATATATCCTTCTTTTTCACATGGCAGTTCCTGTACAGTGATTGTTACATCTCCACCTCTCGGAGTGTATTTAATAGCATTACTGACAAGATTTACATATATTTCCCTTATTTTTGTACCATCACACAGGATATTTCTATGTGTAACCTGCATACTGCCGCTTAGATGAATTTCCTTTTCTTCCGCTTCCGACGAAAACGTACTTATGATTTCATCTACTACCTCGCCAACTCTCTCATAATTCTCATCTAGGTTCATCTTGCCGCTTTCAATCCGGGCCATATCCAGTACATTATTGATGATGGACAATAACAGTTTCCCGGATTGTTCAATTTTCTTCTGATAATCCAGTTGCTTTGGTTCTGTCAACAGTGATTTCATCAGCTGGTTATATCCCAGGATCACGTTCATCGGCGTCCGGATGTCGTGGGACATATTATTCAGGAATTCTGTTTTGGCTTTATTGGCATTTTCGGCAGCAGCATATGCTTTCTTCAGCTTTTCTTCCTGGTCACGCTCTTTTTTTATCAGACAGTCAATATTTCTTGTTCCGACTACAGCCATCCTTGTTCCATCTTTTTTCTTTACGTATGCCACTCTTACCTGATAATATTTAATCCCTGTTTCCGACTTAAACTCGTATGTCAAGGAATAATCCTCTTCCTGTGAACGCAGGGCTTCCAGACCCAGCTGCTTTTCAAATTTTCCGCTGGTGTTATCAGATACCATCGTCTTGGCATAAGAAGGAATTATTTTTGACCATCTCTTCCCACATTTTCTGCAAAAATCCGAAATAATCTTTCCACTCTCACCTAACTCGCGATAGGGAAACACCTGATCCTTGTCCAAATCTACTGCGAGAACAGAGAAATATACTTTTCCAAGACCTTCGAGAATCTCTCTTTGAAACTCTATCTCCTTCTCTTTTTTAATAATTTCATCTACAGAATAGAAACCAAGGATAATCTTAAAATGCTCTTCCTCATCGGATAGTCGTATTGCTCTTGCCAGGAAATGTGTGGAACCCGTCCCATTCGGTATGGTCTTATGATAAAGCTCTATATTGTCCTTTTCTTTTAATTCGTTCATAAGATGATCCGGCAAAAGTCTTTCCAGATACTCCGGGGCAGATTCTTTGATCAGAACATTTTCAAAAAAATATCGGACTCTCTCCGAATAGCAGTTACTCCCACAAACTAACTGCTGCTTTTCTTCAGGGGCATTGTGTATAAAGGTATCCCCTTTTACCACTTCAAATGTATCCTGCTTTAAATCACACAAAAGTACCGTTGTATAATCCATGGTCAAAGCTGATAAAACCCTGTTACGTTCGTTTAGAATCCGGTTGCTGTATTCCTGTTCTTTCTCTTTTTTCTCTTTTTCCTTCACAAAATCCGTAATATCTGTAATATTTCCCTGAAAAAAGGTCTGGTTCCCGGATTTCACCAATGTTGTGGCATCTGTGACCCAGTGATAGCCATCCTTTCCAAGCACCCGGTAAATCTGATCCTGCCCGGTAAATCCATTCCCGCATGTATCAAGAATCCGGATAGCATATTCTGCGCAAAGATTTCGGTCATCCGGATGCAGCATATTATCAAATTTATTATCGAATTCTGTCTTGATCTCTTCTCTGGTCCACCCGAGAATCGCAAGAAACCTGTTACTGATATATATAAATGGGTGACCCTCCTCCAGGGAACATCTGTGATAACCACCAGGCATTTGATCGATCGTCGCCTGCGACAGCATAGTTTGCTCTTCCAATTTCTTATGTCGTTCCACGAAAGATGTCATATCATAGCAGGCACTGATAATCGCCAGTTTTCCCTCCTCTGTCCGCATGACTTTTCCTTTATCAACCGTCCAGAACCATGATCCGTCTTTTCGTGACATACGATATGTGGTCTCATAAGTTAATCCCTCATAATACTCATCCCCGATATCCTTTAGAACCTGTCCTCTGTCATCAGGATGAATCGTATTAATAACTTTTCCGTCAATTGCTTCAACCAATTCTTCCACTGTATCGTAACCAAGCATCCGTGCCATCTCTTCATTGGCATAATAAACCGGAAACTCATCCTCACAATATCCACCGATTAGTCCGCTGGTTTCCCCCATGGACATAAAATCTGCAAGCAGCTCCTTTTGTACTTTGTCTGAGATTATTAACTGTTTCATATTTCTCCCCTTGTATCGGTTTTTATACTTCCTACCGCCTCTTCCAACGTCTTCTTATCAACCGGTTTGAAATACAAGCTTCATACCGGCTAACCCCAAATTACATACATTTTTCTTTCCTGCTAAACTTATTATGACTATTTCAACAAAAAAAGACACTCCCAAAAACAGACAGTGTACATAGTTTCATGCAACTGGCTGCCATTTTACAGGCCCTCTAGCTTTGCGTCACAGACTTTCGTCTGCTTTGCCCACAATTTTTTTATTATACTCTTCATATTTTTTAGTGTCTATGTTTTTTTGCATCATCGGCAAAAATTGAAAAAATATCTGCAAATCCATCAGAGAACCGTCAACTTTCCCTTAAAATTCATACTTTCTTAACTCACAATTCTTTATCCCAAATGCTGCAAATTCCTCGTTCGTCATATCACGGAAATACGACTCAATAATACGTGAAATTCCGTTATGTGCCACCAACAGGTACACCGTCCCTTCGCTTTCCGCTTCTTTCTTAATATCATCCAGCAGATTATAGATTCTCTGGGAAAGCTTCAACATGGACTCCCCACCACCATAACTGTTGACAAACTGCGCCTTGGCAACAGAAAATTCCGCACCATTTCGCGGGGTGGACTCATACCGTCCAAAATTCTGCTCCTTCAATCGCAGCTCTTCCTCTGCCGGAACGCCGGTCACTTCTGCGATATGCTTTGCGGTATCTGCCGCACGCACGAGCGGTGAATACAGAATCTTATCAATATGGATTCCTGCTGCCTTCATCCGTTCACCCAATTCTTTTGCCTGTGTATGTCCAAGTTCTGTAAGTGCAATATCCGTCGCGCCACAGATTTTATTCTCTACATTCCAGATTGTCTGTCCATGTCTTGTAAAATAGAAGTATGCCATCGTATCTGTTCCTCCTGTCTTTTCTACCAAGATACTACCATATCTAATCCTTAAATTCCACCGCATGTTTCCGCTTCCAGATCGGGAAGAGATTCCGCTGGCAGATATAATTCTCACGCTCTTTGATTCCAACCGCGTGAAAAAATGTCTTCCACATATCGGTATATTCATCCTCGTACTCCTCCGTCTTCCGAAGCGTCTCAAATTCCGCATCGGTCAGATAGCGCAGGTAATTCGTCCCATCCTTCGGATGTACACACGCGGTCTTCCTTGTATCATCAATGATCATCCAATGCTCCGATGGCATACGATCTGCAAAATGTCTGCCAACCAGCATGATCACATCGCTTTTCGGTTCCAGATGACTCACATAGACTTTCCCATTTAACGACTGAAACCGCGCAAATTCCCGGAAATGGTGGCTCTCATTCCCCACCTTCCGCCGTAGCTCCAATATCCGCATCACATGCGGGTTCGTATAATAATCAAGCACACGGCAGCCAGCGGCGAATCCTACCCGCAGGAAATTATAGATTACCTGCAATGCATCTTCCTCTGCGGAAAGCGTCGCATAATAGACATCCAGATACGCCTCATCCGAGATATCTCTCCGGATGGAACGGATCACCTTCTCTGCCTTTTTGGCATCGCCGTCCACATGAATGTACTCATCGAACATCGTCTGTTGAAATACCGGCTCTTTCTTCACTTGTATCTGATCATGACCGACCTGCAAGGCTTCCACCCATGCATCATAGATGCAGGTCATAATATCCTCCAGCCGGTCTTTACATGTATATATCTTCATAACTACAATCTACCCAATTCCGAAATCCGCCAGAGACATCTGCGTGAACGATTCATTCGCATGCTCTGCCCTCCATATATCCTTCTGGTCGACGCCGGTCAACTGCCTTGTGATATACCCTTCCTCGACCGGTGTGTGATACATCTGCCTGCCGTCGCAGGTAATGAAATATTGCGCCCGTTTCAACACGACACCCATCTTCTTCAAGGAAGCGAAATCCAGCCTGCCATAACGTCTTGCATATGTGATCCGCCCTGCCGATTTCGGTCCGATGCCCGGCACACGCAAGAGCATCGCATAGCTTGCCGTCTGCACTTCCACCGGAAATTGCTCCAGATGCCGCAGCGCCCAGTCACACTTCGGATCAACCAGTTCATTGAAATTCGGCTTCTCTTCCGATAACAATTCTCCCGCCTGGAATCCATAGAACCGGAGCAGCCAGTCCGCCTGATACAACCGGTGTTCCCGCAGGAGCGGTGGCGGTGTTCCAATCTGCGGCAATACTTTATCCTCATTCAGCGGAATATATGCCGAATAAAAGACTCGCTTCAAATCGAAGCCCTGATACAACTGCTGTGTCGTCTGCAGCAACGTATAATCGCTCTCGCCGGTTGCCCCGATAATCATCTGCGTGCTCTGCCCCGCCGGTGCAAACCGCCGCTTTAATTTCGACATATCAAGTGGTGCAAGCTGGTATGCGTTGTCCCATGTGAGAGCGCTATCCAGAACCGTTCCATTCATCTTCGCAGCCAAAGCCTCAATCGTAGATTGTGCCTGATCATGCATGGTCTCTCCATTCCCCGACCGACCGTTCCGCTCTTTTTCCTCTTTTAATTTTCCTGCATCCAGTTTTCCATTTGTAATACTATTTGATTCTACAACACCATCCTGTACAGCAGACCTGTTTCCATAA
Organism: Wujia sp.; assembly: GCF_056872695.1. Taxonomy (NCBI): domain Bacteria; kingdom Bacillati; phylum Bacillota; class Clostridia; order Lachnospirales; family Lachnospiraceae; genus Wujia; species Wujia sp. The sequence goes on from NZ_DBMFCD010000003.1 coordinate 91,074, forward strand.
GCACTCGCAGACTCCCGAACCACTGCCCCATCCGCAGCGATTTTCCCTGCGTCCTTCTCCTTCATCAATCCATCTGCAAACTGCTTCTTTGACGCAGTCCCGAAGATACTCTGACTTAAGAACTGATTGCCCTTGCTCCGCTCCATGTGTGCGGATTTCCCGATTGCCATCCGATGGGACGCAATCGTGTTCCGCACCTTTCCCATCGGATCTAAGATTGTCTGCATCGTCTTATTCGGTGCCAGTGTCCGCAATCCTTCCTCTGTCGGCAGCTCCATATTCACGCTGATACGGTCTGCCAGATATCCCGCTGCCGCAAGCAGTTCATCCGATGCACCCGGAATCGTCTTCACATGGATGTATCCGTTAAAATGGTATTTCGTCCGAAGCAGAAGCAACGTCTCACACATCTTCTCCATCGTGTAGGTCGGGTTCTTCAGAACACCGGAGCTTAAGAACAGGCCTTCAATATAATTCCGCTTGTAAAACTCCACCGTGAGCTCGCAGATCTCCTGCGGCGTGAAGGTCGCGCGCTTCACATCATTGCTTGCGCGGTTGATGCAGTATTTGCAATCATAGACGCAGTGATTCGTCATCAATATCTTAAGCAGGGAGATACATCTGCCATCCGAAGCAAAGCTGTGGCAGATGCCGCAAGCTGCCGCATTGCCAAGTTCTCCTTTCTTCCCCCGGCGATCCGATCCGCTGGACGTGCACGCCACATCGTACTTGGCAGCATCCGCAAGAATCTGCAGCTTCTCCTGTGTTGTATATTCTTCTATGTAATTGTTCGTCATTTCTATACTCATAGTTTCATTATACGAACAAATGTTCTTGATTGCAAGGACTTTTGCAAACATTTGTTTGCATTTGTTCAAATTTATCTGAAAACAGCAAAACAGGCGATGCAGAAATTCCACTTCGCCTGTTTTTAGGATTACGCCACCACCCGTTTCTTAGCCGACACGATATTTGCCACAATAATATAGAACGCACCATATCCAGCCATCGCCAGCATATTGATAAATACCGGTCTCAGTGCAGATACACTTACCGTCTCCAGCGTCTTAAGATATTCATTCGTCTGAATATACCAGTACGCCGGGAAGATACGACCCACGGCAAGCACGCCATCCGGCAGCCACTCAACCGGGATAAATGCACCACACAGAAATGCCGAGCCAAGTGCCACAACATTCACGATTCCATTGACCGCCTCCTTGTTGTTGAAGATGCTTGATATCAGGAATGCCATTGTCAATGCACACAAGGTGAATACGAACGAATTTGCCAGATACATGGCTCCCTGCGCACTGAACATTACCTTCCCGACGATCACGAAACTGATCAGACTGTAAAACAACCATAATGCGATTGCAAAAAGCAGATTCGATGCAAGCAGGATCGCATTGTGCTTCTTATAATTCATACTGCTGACCGTGATACGTTTGCGGATTGGCAGCTCCTGGAAACTCGTAAGCACCAGACAGATCACGAAGATCGCACCGGCAAGCAGACTGTAGCTTGCAAAATTATAATAACCCGCTGCCTTAGACATACTGTTTGTATCAAGTGTCGTCGTCACATGTACGGTTGATGTCTGTTCCAAAGTCTGCGTGATATCCTTGCAGACTTCCTCCTCATTCAGAGATATGTTTATTTCATCCGGATTCGCCTGCAGTGCGACATCCACGTAGTTTTGCTGTATGGCAAGATAGCTTTCAACCATCATCTGTGCGAAGCTCGCATCCGCGGTCTGGCTGCTCTTATATCGAAGTTCCGGGTTTTCGCCGTTCAGTACCGCCTGCCGGTAGCCCTGTGGAATATAGATTACAAATGCCACCTGCCGGTAGAAGATTGCATCGTCGATTTCCTCCTCGCTTTTCAGTTCCTTCCGTTCACAGTGCGCTGCGATATAATCCGTAAAATTCTTCGTGATTCCGACATTTTCATCCTGATTCACAATGACGATTTCCGGCTTGTCTGCGGTGAACTGACTCGCCGTATCCCCACTTTTTGCGTTGATGCCACCGAACAATAAAAGCAGCACCGTATACAGGATCACCATGCCTTTACATTTGTTCAACACATGCAGAAATGCTTTAAATACTGTCATACTTCTGCCTCCTTAATCCCTGCGCGGACACAAGCAGCATGAAGGCAGAGAAGATTCCAAGACTCGCTACATCCATCCAAAAACGCTTGTCCACACCATAATAATACAGCGCATAATATCCATCCGTGATCATCGCCGCCGGGTTGATCTTGTCTAAGAACGGCACGTGCTTCTCGATGATATATTTCATGGTAATTCCCATCATGCCAGACAGGAAACAGCACGCCATCGTGATGCCGATCAGGATTCCAAGCTTTCCATTCTCGCCGGTCTTGACAACCGTTGTCACCATAATCGCAAGCGTCAGCCCCGCCAGACTTCCCGCAAGTGCCAGCAGGATCACATATGGCAGATTCTCCCCGTAATCGACTTTCATCACAAAGATCGTATACACAAACAGAATCGCAAGCCCGATCAACTGCGTACAATATGCAGCAAGCAGAGAAGAAAACATCGTCTTTGCCTTACTGATTGGAACGATGGCTGTACGCTTTCCGAGATTCCCCATGTTCGGCAGATTCCGGCTCAGCGCTGTCATTCCAAGGATACCGCCATACAGACACGCCATCGCAATCAATGTGTAATACTCAATCATCGTATAACTCATATTCGCACGGGATGCATCGACCAGGTTCGACTTTCTGCCTGCAACCTGCTCCATTACATCTTTGTAGAGCATCTCGATATCCGGCATAGCGCCCTGCTCAATCTCATTTTGTACACGTTTTTCCATGATTGCAGAGGTATGTACGATCTCGTCCACCACATATTGAAGCACCGTCTGGTTGATGCCATTTTCGTGAATCCAGATCTCCGGCTCCAAGCCATTCATGTACAGCACGCCGTCGACATCCCCATCCGAAAGCAGTGTATCCGCTTCGTCCTTCGACACATACACCGTATCAAACATCTGCTCATCGCCTGATTCATCACTCAAAGTCTCAAATGTCCGGCGGAATGCTTCATTTCCCTGGAAATCCTCGTTATCGATAATCGCAATCGGGATCACGTTCAGCTTCTCGCTGTTCTCGATATTGGAGAACGCCAGCTTGAACATCGTGCCAAGCACGAGCGGGAATACAAATGTCCAGAACAGAAGCATCCGGCTCCGCATCAGGACTTTGAATGTATACTTAAAGTTATGTCCAAACATCAGTCTCTAAGCTCCTTTCCGGTCAGCTCCAGGAACACATCGTTGAGCGTCGGCCGCTCAGAGAAGATCTTGTTACAGGTGATTCCCGCCGCACTCAGTTCCTCGATCAGCTTCGCCACGTTATTTTTTCCGCTCTTATAGGTGATTACAAGCTGATGGTCGGCATATTCTGCCTTGTCGACATTCGATGCCGCCTGCAGCTTCTCTAAGAATTCCGGCTTGAAATGCTTCGTCTCGATCGTAACCTTCTCCTCGATCTTCGCAAGTGCCTTTAACTCGTCGGATGTTCCCTGCGCAATGATCTTTCCCCTATCCAATATGATGATCCGGTCACACAGGATCTCAACTTCTTCCATATAATGTGTCGTGTAACAGATCGTCGCGCCATCATCCCGCAGCTTCCTGATACCATCCAAAATGTTGTTCCGGCTCTGCGGATCGACCGCAACCGTCGGCTCATCTAAGAAGATCAGCTTCGGCTTATGCGCGATACCACATGCGATATTCAATCGCCGGAGTAATCCGCCCGACAACTGCTTCGGATAATATTTGCGGAATTCATCCAATCCAACCAACTTGATTGCATCCTCAATATCCTTCTTCCGCTCCTGCTTATCCTTCACATACAAGCCGCAGAAATAATCGATATTCTCATACACTGTAAGCTCTTCAAACACCGCTACCTCCTGGAAGATGACTCCGATATCCCGCTTGATCTTATAGGCATCCGGTGTCATTTCTTCACCGAAAATCTTGATACTTCCCGCGCTGTATTTTAACAGCGAGAGGATGCAGTTGATCGTGGTTGATTTTCCACTTCCGTTTGGACCAAGCAGCCCAAGGATTTCTCCCTGCCGGATCTCAAACGACAGGTCATCGACCGCCTTCTTCTGTTTATATTCCTTTGTCAGATTCTTTACTTCTACAACTGCGCTCATTTCGCTTTTCCACTCTCCTTTTTATTCCCAGCAATTGCGATATTGTTTCTATATATTTCAATATTGATTTATACGATATACAATGTATTGAATCTGAGAAGTTCTAAATGTTCTGATCTATATTTCCATCCAATACGCCACCGCCGCCAATTCGCCATCCATGGCTCAGTGGCGGCTTGTTTGAACATCGTGTTCAAACATGGCTAATATAATTACAGAACATTAAGAACTTCTATGATTCAAACATATCGTATATCTTTATAAATCAATATTAAAATATATACTGAAATCAATATCGCAATTTCTGCGGTTCATATTCAATCATCCTTCGGCTTCTTGTCATACATGCTTCCGATCTTCATCTGCCTTACCGTGTCGGTCAGAAGTTCTTCAATCTGTTCATCCGTAAATGCGACGGTTCCGTTTGCAACCATGCTGGCGATTCCATGTGTGAAGATCCACACCTTCAGATGAAATGCCTCCTGTTTCTGCCTGTCATATCCTGTGAACTCTGCGCCCTTCTCTAAGATCTGATTTCCAATATTATCCTTCTCGATAAATTCCGTCGGAGAAATCTTCGAATCCCCCATAAATAACACCTTGAAGAAATCCGGATAATCCTTTGCAAACCGGATATACGCAAGTCCCATGCCCCGATATGCTTTTTCTTCCTTAGAACCTGCAATCATATACGACTGGTATATCTTCTGGATATGTGCGATCGTCGCCTGCTTTAAGTCTTCCATATTTTCAAATTGATAGAAGATCGGCTGTACCGAACAACCAAGCTCTTTCGCCACCCGGCGGGCATTGATTGCAGACAGGCCTTCTTTCTTCACCACAGCACACGCCGCCTCAATAATATCTTCCTTCAAAAACTTTGTTGCCCTTGGCATATTATCCTCCATCTTCATTTTATAACATTTGTTATGTAACTTTCGTTATATTATAAGAAATAAAAAAAGAAACGTCAAGCAGATATCGATGAAATGCAGCTACATTCCTGTCACCTGCCTGACGTTTCTATTTTCATTTTTATAATACAAGATCCTTCATCGAATGTAGCCCAATTGCCAGTGTCGATGTGTTGTGCATCAACGCTGATGTTGTCGGCTGGATCACACCTGCCACACCAAGCACGATCAGTCCGGTATTAAATCCGACGATTGTTCTGTAATTCCGGCGGATTCTTCTTGTCAGTGCGGTACTGATCTTCCGCAATGTGATCAGTTCATTCAAGTTATCTGCACCAACGGTTATATCCGCGATCTCCCGTGCAATCTCTGCACCATCGCTGATCGCAATACCGATATCCGCTGCCGAAAGTGCCGGTGAATCATTGATGCCATCACCGATCATAATAACCTTGTGCCCCTCTGCTTTTGCGCGCTCCACGTAGCTTGCCTTATCCTCCGGAAGCACCTCAGAATAATACTCATCCACACCAACCTTGCGCGCGATTGCACTCGCTGTCCGCTCACTGTCTCCGGTCATCATAACGATCTTCGCAAATCCAAGTTCCTTTAATGTCCGGATCACATCGGCTGCCTCATCCCGGATTGGATCTTCGATACAGATCACGGCAGCCAGCCGTCCTTCCACCGCCATATATAGGTGGGAGTATTCCTCCGGCAATGCATCAAACTTCTCCTGCATACCTTCCGGAATCACGCAGCCCTCATCCTCAAATACAAAATGATAGCTGCCGATAATTGTCTTTCTTCCTTCTACCGTAGTAGAAATACCATGTGCCACAATATACGACACCTTCGAGTGAACCTCTTCATGTACCAGATTCTTTTTGCTTGCTGCATCAACAACTGCACGCGCCATCGAATGTGGGAAATGTTCCTCGAGGCATGCGGCAACCCGTAGCAGTTCATCGCTATTTTCATCGCAGAAGGATACAACATCTACTACGTGCGGTGTTGCCTTTGTCAAGGTTCCGGTCTTATCAAATACAATCGTATCTGCTTCTGCCATCGCCTCTAAGAACTTGCCACCCTTCACCGTAATGCTTGACTTGCTCGCCTGCCGGATCGCAGATAAAACTGAAATCGGCATTGCCAGCTTCAGCGCACAGGAGAAATCAACCATCAATACAGACAATGCTTTCGTCACATTCCGTGTGAAAAGATACGTTGCGGCTGTTCCAAGTAATGTATATGGTACAAGCTTGTCTGCCAGATGTGACGCCTTGCTTTCCAGAGAAGATTTGAGCTTCTCGGATTCCTCGATCATCGTCACAACCTTCTCATATCGGCTCGAACCACCGACCTGTCGTACACGGATGCAAAGCTCGCCTTCCTCCAGCACGGTTCCTGCATAGACATAGGAATCTGCCTGCTTATGTACCGGCAAAGGTTCACCTGTCATAGACGCCTGATTGACCATCGCATCGCCATCGACGACGATACCATCAAATGGAATCACATTTCCAACATGAACAACAATCTCATCGTTTACACGGATAGACTCCGCAGATACCTGCACTTCCTGTCCGTCCTTCTTCAACCAGACTTTTCCGATATTCAAGGACATGCTCCGTGCAAGATCACCGACGGATTTCTTGTGTGTCCACTCCTCTAAGATCTCACCGATTCCAAGCAGGAACATGATGGATCCTGCCGTCTGGAAATCTCCACGGAATACGGATACACCGATCGCCGTGCCATCTAAAACCGGAACTTCGATCTTACGTTTTGCTAATGTTTTCAATCCGTTCATGATGTATTTTACCGAACGGATGGCAGTCAGGGTGTTCGCTATCGGCACCGGCAGTAACGCCCGGTTGATGCACCGCAGCAAAACCTTATCTACCAGTTTCTCTTTGTACTCTTCATTCACCTGTCTGCCGGAATTTACCAGATATGACTCCGGCACATCTGCCGAATCATAATGGAACCGCCGGAGTGCTGTTATCATCGCTTCCCGGCTTCCCTCATAACAGACAACCGCATCACAGGTCGAATGATTCACCTTCGCAGAACTGACATGTTTCATGCTGTCAAGATAATACTGAAGGATATCGGCTTCCCGGTACGACATATTCTTCTGTGCAACATGAAAACGAATTCTGCCCCGTATCTCATGTTTAATCACAAATTTCATTTTCTTCCGCCTGCTCTTCTGCTTCATCCTCAACTACTTGTGCCTCAGCCTCGATCTCGCGGTCTGCGTTGATCTGCTTTGCCTCAGCATAGATGTCGCTTGCATTCTCCTGTACATTTGTCACAGTTTTCATGACACAATCCTTTGCACGAAGAACTGCGGCTGTACCATGTGAGTAAACCTTCTTTGCATCACGGCTTGTCAAAAGCTTGATTCCAGCTGTTCCAAACAATACACCTGCTGCAAAAATCCCTGTTTTCTTTCCATCGATCTTCTTAAAAATATTTGACATATCTGCTTCCTCCTTGCATATAAATATTTTTTCTAAAAGAAAAGTATAGCATAATTATGTATTTTAATACAAGAAATATGCTTACTTTTTTTGCAAATCATTTACCAATCCCGACCGAGCTTACTGCAAGCCGATACTACGCTGTCCACCCCTAATATAATCAGGTATGTACCTATCAAAAATCCGACTGAGAACAAAGCTATCTGCGGCCAGAATATCATCAGTACACCTACTACCAGGCCGATCACATTGATGAACAGCGTGACACAGAAATACCTTCCTCTGTACAAACTCCGGATGAATCCAAGGTGACACAACTTCGATACACTATGTGCGATAAACCATAGTGGAAGCAGCAATGTTACAACCAGTTCGCCTATGTGCGGATATGCCATCAGCGCCAGACCGGTGATCACGCTGATCACCCCAGCAGCCAGAGACACGCACGGTGCAAACCCAATGTAACGTTCCGTCTTGGCGTAGAAGATAATATCGGTAATTCCGGTCACGATTGCCATCACACCATAGAAGATCGTGATCCAGCGCAGAATCCCACCCGGTGATATAATCGACAAAGCACCAAGGATTATAAGAAGAATACCCTCGATCAGCTCCAGCCATCCATACCCTGTATGTCTTTTCATAGGGCAGCTCCCCCTTCCTTATTCAGGATCTCCATGAATTCATCCCCAGTAATTGTCTCCTTCTCATAGAGATGCATCGCCAGAATATCCAACAGCCGCTTGTTATCGACAAGCAGCTTCTTCGCCTTCTCATGCTGTGAGCGCACAAGTTCAACCACCTTCCGGTCAATCTCCTTCTGCGTCTCTGCCGAACAGCAAAGCGAAGTATCCCCGCCCAGATACTGGTTCTCCACGGTCTCCATCGCTACCATATCGAACTCATCGCTCATACCATACCGGGTAATCATCGCACGCGCCAGCTTCGTTGCCTGCTCGATATCATTCGAAGCACCGGTTGTGATCTCTCCGCATGCTACTTCCTCTGCGGCACGGCCACCGGTGAGTGTCGCAATCTTGTTCTCGATTTCTTCCTTCGTCATCAGATATTTGTCGGCCTGCTCCACCTGCATCGTGTATCCGAGCGCACCGGATGTACGTGGGATAATCGTAATCTTCTGTACCGGTGCAGAATGGCTCTGCAACGCAGCCACCAATGCATGTCCGACCTCATGATATGCAACCGTCTTTTTCTCCTTATCCGAAAGCACGGCATTCTTCTTCTGATAACCGGCGATTACAACCTCGACACTTTCTTCTAAGTCTGCCTCTGTCACAAATGTCCGTCCTGAACGAACAGCGCGAAGCGCACCCTCGTTGATGATATTCGCAAGCTCCGCGCCGGATGCACCGGATGCCATACGTGCAATCGTATGGAAATCAACATCATCGCCAACTTTGATTTTTCTCGCATGTACCTTGAGGATTGCCTCACGGCCTTTCAGGTCAGGTAGTTCCACAGGTACTCTCCGGTCAAAACGTCCCGGTCTGGTAAGCGCCGGATCGAGTGATTCCGGACGGTTTGTTGCTGCCAGAATGATAACGCCGTTGTTCCCTTCAAATCCATCCATCTCCGTTAAGAGCTGGTTCAATGTCTGCTCCCGCTCATCGTTGCCGCCGTACTTGCCACCGTCACGCTTCTTACCGATCGCATCGATCTCATCGATAAATACGATACAAGGTGCCTTCTCCTTTGCCTGCTTGAACAGATCACGCACCTTCGATGCACCCATACCGACAAACATCTCGACAAACTCCGAACCGGAGATTGAGAAGAATGGTACATTTGCCTCACCGGCAACCGCCTTCGCAAGCATTGTCTTACCGGTTCCCGGAGGCCCGACTAACAAAAGTCCCTTCGGCATCGATGCACCGACGTCCGTATATTTCTTCGGATTGTGCAGATAATCGACAATCTCGGCTAAGTTTTCCTTCGCCTCATCCTCGCCGGCAACATCTGTAAAATGAATTCCTTCGGTGGACTGTACATATACCTTCGCATTGCTCTTTCCGCCCATACCGAACATCATGGAATTCTTGCCGCCTGCCTGTTCCATCAGCTTCTTCGCAAGGAATCTTCCAAGTATCCAGAACAGCAGAAGCGGCACAACCACAGACATCAGAAAGCTCATAAACGGGGATGTCCTCGTCTCGATTTCTTTCGAGAACTTCGCGCCACTGTCATAGAGCCGCTGTGTCAGGTCATCGTCCGGCATGAGTCCGGTCTTGTAGATCGCGCTTTCCGCCTTATCCGTAAATGTGATCTGCGTACTGTCGATCTGAACCTGACCGATATCCTTATCCTCGGTCATCTTCATGAATGTTCCGTAATCAACTTCCTTTACCTGCCGTTCTGCCAGCATCGGGGTGATAAATAAATTAAACACCAGCAATACTACCAGCACGATTCCGTAATAGAAGATCAACGGACGTTTGGGTGATTTTACTTCTTTCATCTCTGCATACTTCCTTTCCATACTATAATGCACAACGTATTCTACATCTATAACATGTATTTCAATATAATTCACTCCATATGCGATGTATTGAAACCAAGAAGTTCTAGATGTTCTGATCTACATATTCTTACCGTACGCAACCGCCGCCGATTCGACATCCCTGTCTCAGCGGCGGCTTGTTTGAACATCGTGTTCAAACATTGCTGATTACAGCAGAACATCAAGAACTTCTAAGTTTCAAACATATGCATATTTCGCGAAATTATATCGAAATACATGTAATCTACACGGATGAATACGTTGTGCAATTTACTCTTTCTACTCTTCGTACTTCTCCTTCAATACCTTCACGATCATCTCGTAATTCGGCATCTCTACTCCATATTGTTGTCCGAGGCGGAGCGGTTCATACACCAATCCGTCCAGTTCAGATGTTTTTCCTGCCCAGATATCCCGCTGCATGGAGGTTGAAGCCTCCGGTACAAGTGCATCTAAGATGTCCAGATTCGTCTTCTCAATATCAACTAAAAATGGGATTCCCATTGCTGTTGCAAGTGCGTCAATTTCTTTCATGCACCGGATCAAAAGCATCCGCTCTTCGCCTGCGCGCTGGAATACTTCTGCCTTTGCATCGTAATACAAACCGCAGGCTGCCATCGGCGACACATATGCGTATTTCTGAAATGCATCCCGTTCAATCTGGTCAGAAAGCACCGCATCGATACCTGCCGCCTTTAACTCCTGTTCCAAAAGAAACATCTTCCGGCAAAGTTCCTGTCCCCTCCGTGCGCCAAATACGATACGGAAGATATCGCCTTTTTGTAAGATCACGCCCGGTTCCTTAATCTCCGCCGCAATGTAGATACATCCATCTACAACTGTCGTATCCGGCAGCTCCTGCTGCAGCTTTGCCCCAGTTCCGTAAATATTTAAGATCGGAACGATCAATGTATCCTCGTTGCTATGTTCTTTCAAAAATGGAATGATATCCGGAATCGAATATCCTTTGACACACACAAACAGGACATCCGGAATCTCCGCATATCCTGCTTCATCAACTGCCTTTATATCTGTCACGGTAAATGTCTGGCTTGGTGACTCCACACATATACCATGTTCTTTGATTGCTGTAAGATGCGCGCCGCGCGCAATCAATGTCACATCCTGTCCGGCTCTCGCCAAAAATGCGCCGATGCTTCCGCCGCATCCGCCGGCTCCTATAATTGCATATTTCATATACGATCAGCCACTTTCTATATGCTCAAGTGGTTTCTCCTTCCCTCTTTTTTCTTCTATCTCTAATCTGTGATACATATTCTATAACAGATTTATGTTTGTTTTGTGAACAAATCCGTTATTGAGAAAATTTATTGTAAATATCGTGATTTGTCCTCTTTTTTCACCTTCACGATCACAATTGTAAGGTAGCTTACTGCCTGTGTCAACGCATCTATCCCATGCATCACACGTTCATCCGGCAGTCCGCAGTTCGAGACGCCATAGACCTCCAAATATTCTCCCTGCTGCCTTCTCCGCACAAGCTCTGTCCGAAGCATGCCGATCAGCCTCTCCAGCTTCTTCCCCGACTTCATATAGATCCGTGTCCCGTCATAGTCCACGGTATCCTCCACCGCGTAGCTGCCCGGAATAATATGGATCTCCTCTCCCTGATCCGCAAGCGAGATTCCAAGTCTTGCCGCCACCGCACAAAAAGACGGCACACCGCTGATTATCGATGCGGACATGCCTGCTGCAAGCACACGCCGGTGAATATAATGGTACGTCGAGTATACACTTGGATCTCCGATTGTAAGAAATACAAGGTTCTTCCCCTGCAGCATCCGCGCCCGTACCTCGGCAAAGCAGCGATCCTGCGCCGCGTGAAGCACGTCCGCATCCTTCGTCATCGGAAACTGCATCGGACAGATCTCCTTTTCCTCGATCTCCGGTACGACCTGCCGCACGATCTTATAAGCATAACATTCTTCTTTCTTCTCATTTGGCAGTAAGATGCAGTCACTCTCACGGATTGCACGCACCGCTGCCAGCGTCAGAAGCTCCGGATCACCCGGGCCGACTCCGACGCCAATCATTCTTCCTTCCATCTATCTTTTTCCTCCGCAGCACATACCAGCCGGACTTACCGGCTGATATCTGTCTGTTGTAGTTTAATTGTCTAAGTAATCCTCCAGTGCCGTCTTCCCGCGATAGGTACTCACATTAAATGTCCGTACGCCTCTCCGGCTCGTGCACATCTCACTGTGATACGAAAGCAGATCCGAGATCTGCCAGGCATCATTTTCATCCGTCCAGATACCGCGTGCCTGCGCCCAGTCTACAAACTCAAATACCGCTGGTGTCGTGTCCGCAGAGCGTTCTTCCATATACCACAGCTCATCCGCCAGCCGCACTTCGATCTCTTCTGTGCTGACATCCGCATCCAGCCACATCTGTACCTCGCCACGTGCACACGCCAGGTTAAAGCGCATCACATACGTATCCGGATGGGAAAATGCAAACGCAATATATAAGCCGCCGCATACAAAAATCATGTATTTCATCAGCGGAAATGTATTCTTATATAGATAGATTATTGTTCCCGTGAATAATGCAATCAGTACAATCAAAGCAAACAGCACAAGCACGCGCAGGTACGACAACCGGTATGCCTGAATGTACATCAGCATCCGTACTGCCGAAGACCCGATCATCACATAGGTGCAGCCACACATAACTGTAAGAATCGTCCGAAGCACACAGCTTTCCGCAAATGCGCGGTTGCAGACCAGCACAATCACCAGATTCACAGCCGCCACAAAAAGCAGCTGGAAAAATCCCTGTCTCGCATATTCCGAATACGAATACCCGGCTGGCAGCATCTGCTTCCCAAGGAATGGAGACAGAATCTGAATGACTGCAAACACCGCATACAGGGCGGTAAGCAGACCACAAAACGTAATACCGATCATCGGCTCCACCATCCGCTTTTCCTCACACTCAATCTTCGGCGGCTGTATTACCATCTTACAGAAGATTCCATAGACGATGATAAATACCGCAACGAGCATCATCACGAAGCCAGCCAGATTCCCGGACAGCCGCAGATTGCCGATACTCCGATCAACCATATATTTGAAGATGGCATCTGCCTGTGAGAGCACGATCAGCATCAATACCAGAAACGGCAGGGCAATTAACACGCCAACCAGAACATAGATTGCCTTGGATTTCTTTTTTTCCCGAAGCTTCACATACACGTAGCAGTCACTGAACCCGCGGAACAGATACCCGAGCGGCGAGAACACTGTACCGAGCACGGCACGGATGTATTTCCCGACGCCCCATTTGTCCGCATCGCAAAAGCAGGTAAAAAATACGGTCATCGAAAGCAGATAAATGCCTATGTAATTACATGTGATCAGGAATCGGTCTGCGGTCAGGAACGTTGATACGCCAAGCAGAAGGATTCCTATATAGTAGATCATCGTATGCGGGTTCGACGTCTTATCCTCGCGGTTATCGTACGCCTTGCTCTGCGGTGCGTGCGAACAGACGTAATATAAGAAGCCAATCGTTGCTGCGGCAAATAAAACTGTCATGATGCCATACGAATTTTTATACAGGCAGATGGTTGTCACAACCGCATAGATGACAGCAGCAAATCCCCCCGTCCGAAACCGGTCTGCCCGCTGCTTCATATCCGCATCCGGGACAGACATATCTAAGTTCTCCTGTCTAATCTCTTCATTCATCTGTATCACTCCTTTTCCGAAATTTAAATGATAATTGCATATTATCCGATGTAATTGGCAGTACATATATTTTATTTTGAATTGTTTCATATACGATGTATTGAAACCAAGAAATTCTAAGATGTTCTGATATTAGGAATTGATAACGGACGCAACCGCCGCCGATTCGCCGTCCATGGCTCAGCGGCGGCTTGTTTGAACATCGTGTTCAAACATTGCTGATAAAAACAGAACATCAAGAATTTCTAGGTTCCTAACATATTGTATATGGAAACATATTCAAAAATAAAATATATGTATCTACAAACGCTATTCGGATAATATGCAATTATCTATAATCAATCCTCGTCCTCATACACCAGTATATCTCCCGGCTGACAGTCGAGCGCCTTGCAGATTGATTCCAACGTGGAAAACCGCACTGCCTTCGCCTTGTTATTTTTCAGGATAGACAGGTTTGCCTGCGTGATGTCGACCTCCTTCGCAAGCTCTGTCAGCCCCTTTTTCTTCTGTGCCATCAACACATCCAGATTCACCTTTATTGCCATATCACCACCGCCTTCTCTTATATGGTAATGCCCCCTCGTTTTGCTCGGCGGCAGGTCGCCGGATGCATCCTGAATCACACGCTTCGCTCATAATAGCATCCTCCTAAATCGTAAAATCATTTTCTTCCTTGTACTGCACTGCCTTGTCAAATACGATGGCAAGCACGCGGGAGAAAAGACCTGCGATCAAAAATACAACAACAATGATAAATACGGCTGGCGTAAAGTAAAGTGGAATCCGGCAAAGCATCACTGCCATGATTGCGAAGCTGTATATGCCCATCCGGTTCAGACTCTTTACATTTTCCTTCACGAAGCAGTCGTCAGCAAGCACGGTCCTAAACATCTTCCGAAGTTCCCGCAAGATCAGCACCGCGAACACACCTGCCGTCATGAAGATCAACACCATCCAGATATAATATTCTCCGAAAAATGGATTGATCACCGTTCCATACCATTTGAACGATACCGGCAAAGTCAGCGTCACGACCATTCCAACAAAATACATGATATCCAGTAAGGTCTTCGTTGCACCGGCAATTTTATTTTCTTTCATATGCAATACACCCTCCTACATCTTTTACAAATCGTCTGATATTATCTCTTAGTTTTTTTACACCATACACCACGCATTATTGATTGTCAATATATTTTTATCGTTTTTCGATATGTTTTTATTGTTTTTCAATCTTTCAGATGTTTCGTAATACAATTTCCATCTTGCTTATCAACAAAAAAAGAACCTGGTACTCAATACCTCCGTTTTAAAACGATATTGAGTATCAGGTTCTTTCATATGTGCAAGGAGTTTATATAATCAATGTCACAATCACATATTTTACATTCTCCCCTATTCTCCGTACACCTTGCCTATATGCATTTATTATATTTCAATAAAGTACATTTTCAATATGTGACAGAAAATGTGACAACTTTTGTCATTTTTGGTCATGGAATTTTTTACGTTGATATTATAAAATAAATTTGGTATGACAATTCAGGGAGAAATAAATATGAACACAATTCAGGAATTATTAAAACACTATATTGAGTCAGATGGATATACGGTATATTCCATTTCCCAACAAAGCGGCATCAACCGCACTACACTTCAAAAAGTACTTTCCAAACAGAGAAAAATCTCAAAAGAACTGTACGATAAGCTGCTTCCATTTCTCTCGCTTTCCCCAATTGATAAGGAAGAATTAGAGCAGGCTTTTTTAATTGAGCAGATTGGAATGGATCGTTTCCAGACACACATGGAAATTAAGCGAATTCTGGAAATGTCCGCATCTACGCTCTATCAGACAGAAGAAGCACCTTATGATGCAGCGGTTTCTAACATTGAGTCATGGTCCGACTGCATGTTGATTCAGGGAACTTACCAGATTGTAAATGCAATTTATTCCGTTGCTTTGAAAAATGTCACAACCGAAGAACAGCCGTTTTTATATACGTTTGCAGATATGAGTCATCCATATGCCTCCATTTTCTTCAAACCGCTATATCATCCGGCCTTTGAACCATTACATGTAAAGCACCTGATCGAATATCAGAAAACGCAGATAGACGGCGAGAACTATGATAATATTCACAACATTCAGATTTTGACAAATCTGCTGCCATCCTTTGCCGCATTTCCTGGTACATTTGAGGTTCATTATTATTACTCTGCCCGGAATCGGTTTAAACAGCTGGCTACCGCATTCCCTTATTATGTCATCACAAACACGCATGTAATCTTACTGTCTCCAACCTACGAGACAGCCATGATACTGAGTGACAAAGCGATTCACGAATATTATCTGCACAACTACGAACAGCTTCTCACAAGGTCTAACACACTGACTTCCGGGGCACAGACACCGCTCGACCTGTTAAATGTATTAAATGGAGTAGATCCATCGTTAAATTATCCGATCTGCCTGAATATCCAGCCAACCATCGAGAAATATCTCACTCCGGAAATGATCGACAAATATATGCTGGAATCCCCTTACAAGGAAGCCATCCGTGCCAAACTATTAGAACGGATCAGCCAGCTTACAAAGGAAAGACATACGATTCTCTTCACAATGGAAGGTTTAAAATTGTTTGCTGAAGAAGGAAAAAACGTAAACTTCCCAGATACACTTGCAGATCGCTTTGACATAACAGACCGTATTTACATTCTCCGCAAATTTGTGGAGGCAAACCAAAATGATTCAGATAATCATTTTCTTCTGTTGGATCCTGCAAAAATACATACGTCACTCAATATCTCGATTGCCTTTGCTCCACCATCCATGACGTTCCTGATGTTGGTACGCAACGACGGCAATTCCATGATTCTTCCCCTGGAAGAACACACCCTTTGCAGCAGTATCATGGATTTTATTCAGACACTTCCAGAATATGGTTTTGTTTGCAGCATAGAAGAGACAAACCGGTATCTTACAGAAGAAATCGAGCAGTTGAAAAACCAGCTTTAAGCAGCAAAACTCCATATAACACAAGAAGAGGGCGATTCGCCCTCTTCTTCGTATCCGCAGGAAACAACGCTTCCCCGGATGATATCTTCCGGTGTTGCATCATACAAGTACATCAACGCAAGCAACGTATCTGCCTGCGGATAGCTGATGCCCCGCTCATACTTATAGACTGCCTGTACGCTTCCAAGCATCAGATACTGACGCACATACTCAACAGACAAGTGCTTTGCTTCGCGCAACTTTCTAAGGTTTGTTCCAATTACATGGAGATCATATTCAGGTCTGTAGTTCATATCATACTCCTTTCAACACTAGTTAATAGAGCGATATTGCAGAATACCTTATTATGTTGTAATTGTCAATCATTTTTTGGTTTTTTCTTTGTCAATACTTCTACCATAATTCCTCGCGATCACGGATAGAATCCGCCTCTGTAATTGGACGAATCACCTTACACGGATTCCCCACTGCCAGCGAATACGGTGGAATATCCTTCGTCACGACGCTACCTGCACCGATCACGCAGCCCTCGCCGATCGTCACACCACCTGTCACTACCACATTGCTTGCAAGCCAGCAGTTATCACCAATCGTGATTGGCTTTGCGTACTCATCATCGTATGCCGTACCATCCGGCTTGAACTTAATATTCCGTTCCTGATGGCGGAACGGATGCATCGGTGTCACCAGTGACACATTCGGTCCAATAAACACATTGTTGCCAATATTCACCGGACAGGTATCTAACACGGTAAAATTAAAGTTGGCAAATGTATTTTCACCGATTGACGTAAATTCCCCATAGTCAAAATAGATCGGTCCCTGCAGATACACGCCCTTTGCGCAATTAGGAATTAGCTCGCGCATCATCTGTCCGCGCGCTTCCTCCTCGGTATCTGCAGTCTGGTTATAGGTCTGGCACAGCTTATGTGCCTTCGTACGGATGGCAAGCAACGTCTCGTCCGACGAATCATAGATCTTGCCTGCCAGCATTTTTTCCTGTTCTGTCATCTCTTATTTTCCTCCTATGGTTTATATCTGCCGGGCATTGCCTGTATTCAATTTCCCCGTTATTGCTCATTCTGGCTCTTACTCATTTATAGCATAGTAATACACACCCCATCAAAAAACAACTACATATCATGCGTTTTTTAACATGCATTTTACTTTTTCTGCGTTATAGGGTATAGTAGGTGTTGGTTTTATTAAAAGGTATTATTAAAAATAAGAAGAGAGAGAGAATATTTATGAACAAGCGAGAGTCTTTTACAAACCGTCTCGGATTTATCCTTGCCTGCATCGGTTCTGCCGTCGGCATGGGCAATATCTGGATGTTCCCGACACGTGTATCCTTATATGGAGGCGGTTCCTACCTTATCCCGTATTTTATCTTTGTTGTATTGATCGCATCGACCGGTGTCATCGGGGAGATGAGCTTCGGCCGTGGCACGCGATCCGGTCCGATTGACGCCTTTGGTGCCGCCTGCGAATCCCGCGGCAAACGTAAGGTCGGCGAAGCACTCGGCTTTATCCCGGTGCTTGGTTCTCTTGCGATGGCGATTGGGTATACCGTCGTCATGGGATGGATTTTGAAATACATGGTCGGAACATTTACCGGAAGCACACTTGCACCGGACAGCGTTGATTCCTTCGCTTCGTCCTTCGGCAGTATGGCATCTGCCTTCGGCAACAATCTGTGGCAGATCATCGCACTTGTAGTTGCAGTAGTGATCTTGATGTTTGGTGTTGGAAATGGTATCGAGAAAGCAAATAAAATCATGATGCCGGTATTCTTCCTGCTGTTTTTGATCCTTGCGATCTACACTGCCTGCCAGCCGGGCGCCATCGACGGCTATAAGTACATCTTCCGCGTCGAGCCTTCTGCTCTGGCAAAGCCGGAAACATGGATCTTCGCTTTGGGACAGGCATTTTTCTCCCTGTCTGTTGCCGGAAACGGAACCCTCATCTATGGTTCGTACCTGCCGGACAACGAGGATATCCCAGCTTCCGCTGGTCGTGTTGCCTTATTCGATACCATCGCTGCGATGCTTGCAGCACTTGTTATTATCCCGGCGATGGCTACAACCGGTGCACAGCTTGACCAGGGTGGTCCGGGACTGATGTTTATCTTCCTGCCGGGCTTATTTAAGTCTATGCCGGGCGGACATATCGTGGCGATCATCTTCTTCGTGGCAGTCTTCTTCGCAGGACTTTCGTCTCTGCTTAACTTATATGAGGCGCCAATCGCAACGGTACAGGAGAAGCTTCATTTAAACCGCAAGCTCTCCTGCCTTGTCATCGGTGTCATCGGCGTGATCGTGTCCATCTGTATTCAGGGAATCGTATCCGACTGGATGGATATTCTGTCCATCTACATCTGCCCGCTTGGTGCAGGTCTCGCCGGTATCATGTTCTTCTGGGTATATGGTAAGAACTATGTCGAAGAGCAGGTCAACCTTGGACGCGACAAAAAATTTACAGACAAGTATGTACCTGTCTGTAAATATCTGTACTGTCCGATCTGTATCCTTGTGCTGATCCTCGGTATCGCACTGGGTGGAATTGGGTAGGACTTCACCAATTGACAGAGTTGTAAATAGAAACGTGCAGATTTTTGTATATAGACATCTCCCGGGTTTGAAATATCAGATGTATTGAAACTAAGAAGTACTAGGATGTTCTGTTGTACATCTTCTTATCGCACGCAAACGCCGCCAATTCGCCATCCATGGCTCAGTGGCGGCTTGTTTGAACATCGTGTTCAAACATTGCTGAATACTGACAGAACATCAAGTACTTCTAAGCTTCAAACATATTTATATTTCAAACCCGGGAGACATCCACATATACAAAAATCTGCACGTTTCATTATGTTTCTTTGTCACTTAGTTACTATTCTGCTTCCATCGCAAGCTCAGTCTGTCGTGTGAGTTCCGCATCACTGATAATGGTAATTCGTCCCTCGTCGTACTGTTCCTGTACCCAATCGTACACACGGCGCACGAGGGGCGATTTTTTATCGACAGGCGACATGCCCTTCTTCTTGCGGTACTGGTTGATCCAGTAGCCGACACCGGCAATACCGGATGTGGAGTTTACTGATACCTTTGGTGGGCGGTCGAGCAGCGTGTCGGTGTCGAAGATATTGTAAATCTCATGGTTCTTGAGCATACCATCGGCATGGATACCCGCTCTTGTCAGGTTGAAGTTCTCGCCGACAAATGGTGTCATCGGCGGGATCTCATAACCGGTTTCTTTGCTGATATAGTCTGCAATCTCTGTGATCACTTTTGTATTCATCCCATTTAAGTGTCCGCGCAGGGATGCATATTCAAATACCATTGCTTCAAGCGGCACATTTCCGGTACGTTCCCCGATGCCAAGCAGCGAACAGTTGACGGCACTTGCGCCATACATCCATGCAGTTGTTGCATTTACGACGCCCTTATAGAAATCGTTGTGTCCATGCCACTCCAGCATCTCGGATGGCACACCGGAATAATGCTGCAAGCCATAGATGATACCGGACACGCTTCGCGGTAAGGATGCACCCGGATACGGCACGCCAAATCCCATCGTGTCACAGGCGCGGATCTTGATCGGTATGCCGCTTTGCTCGGACATTTCCATCAGACGGTTTGCAAATGGAACGACAAATCCATAGAAATCCGCGCGCGTGATATCCTCAAAATGACACCTTGGGCGAAGTCCTGCTTCGATACAGTCTGACACGATCCCAAGGTATTTGTCTAATGCCTGCTTCCTTGTCAGTCCCATCTTGTGGAAGATATGGTAATCCGAACAGCTTACAAGCACGCCCGTCTCCTTGACTCCGATGGATTTCACCATCTCGAAATCCTTCTTATTCGCACGGATCCATGTCGTGATCTCCGGGAATTTGTATCCTAACTCCATACATTTCTCAAGCGCCTTGCGGTCCTTGTCCGAATACACAAAGAACTCGGTCTGGCGGATCATACCGTTTGGTCCGCCAAGTTCGTGTAAAAGTTTGTAGATGTGTACCATCTGCTCCATCGTGTACGGGGCACGTGACTGCTGCCCGTCACGAAATGTCGTATCCGTGATGAAGATATCCTCCGGCATATTTTCAGGCACCCGGCGATAATTAAATGCAATCTTCGGCGTTTCGGTATACGGGAACATCTCGCGGAAAAGCTCCGGCGATTCCACGTCCTGTAACTGATAGCTGTATGGGTCTAATTCCAATTTGTTCGTCTTGTTGCTTAGTCTGATTTCCTGCATATGCCGTCCTCCATCCTTCGGATGTTTCATCCAATTTTGTTGCACTCATTATAAGCACATGCTATATTATATGTAAAATAGATAATTTTGATAATAATAATCGAATTTACGAATAATAGGAGATTTTTATGGATATCGAAGCATTGAATACATTTCTGATACTTGCCAATACGAAGAACTACACGCGCACCGCCGCGCAGCTTTTTGTCGCCCAGTCTACCGTGACAAACCGCATCCACGAGTTGGAAAAAGAGCTGAATATCGCACTCTTTACACGCAACAACCGCAGCGTGGAGCTGACCGTGGAAGGTGAGCAGTTCAAGGACTACGCCGAGAAGGTCATCACGCTGACAAATGCATCGCTCTCCGAGATCAGTTCCTTACACAAATACGAAAACCACTTGCGCATCGGCTGTTCCGATTCGATCTACGAAGGACATCTGGCGCCGATTATCTTGGAGCATCAAAGACAATTTCCAAATGACGCATTAAAAATCACGATTGGTCTTTCCAATCTGCTGATGGAGCAGCTGCAAAACGATATCTTCGATGTGATCTTCACCTATCTTCCTATGAAAAAATCATCCTATCACTGCGAGGTTTACAAGCAGGATAAGATGATTTTAGTGACTGATTATTATAATACGATGTATGCGCGCGGTATCACGAAGCAGGCGTTGATTGCCGAGAATTATCTGATGTGCAACTTCGCCCTGCAGGATGTCGGACAGTTCATCCGAAACTTATTTCCGCGCTATCACCAGTTTTCATTGGAAATTGATGACTGTTCCAAGATCATTCCTTTTTTGCTTGGCTCGGAAAGCTATACGTTCCTGCCTGCAGATACGGCTCGACCATTCTTAGAAGCGGGCAAGCTCCGCGTTATTCCACTGCTGGACTTAGAAACACCGGTTATCAACAGCTACATGATCTGCAAGAACAGTAAGCGGGAACTATGTCAGGTGATTTTTATGTAATTTCATGTCACCACGCGAAAGCGCAATGACCTGCGCACGCATCAGCGTGCTACATTTTACTATAAACGAATGGTCACTTCAAACACGCCATCCTCCATCCGAATCTCCCCGGTATAGCCGCAGGCATCTAAGAAACGCCGCACAATTCCAAGTCCCATGCCTCCACCATTTCTGCCGGTCCGCACATTGTCCCCTTTCTTTGTCGGATTCCACAGTTTCTCCGGCGTACAGTCCGGGATATGTGCCGCCTGATTCCGCACGGTCACAGAATCTTTGTCTATCTGAATCTGCACCTCCGTCTCTGGCTTTGCGTATTTGACTGCGTTCGTCACCAGATTATCCGCAATATAGCCGAACATCTTCGCATCCGTCTGTAGCTTCACATCTCCGCAAATTGCGATCGTCAGCTTATTTTTGTCGATCAGATCCTGATATTGCACAGCTTTCTTCTCGAATATCTCCCGGATGGAAACTACGGATTTCTCACTTTTATCTGCCTCCTGGTCTTTCAGATAACAGATCATGTTCGTAATCATAGCGTTCATATATGAGACATTTGACAGGATTTCGTCCCGGTAATGCCTGCCCTCTTCTGCTTCAATCAACTGTCCCATATTCTCCGCATATCCGCCGATTGCCATCAGAGGACCGCGGATGTCGTGTGCGATGGCGAGCATCAATTCCTCATTTTGCTCTTTCCGAATCAAAGCTTCCTTTTTCTTCCTGCTACACCACACCACCAGAAATGCTGACACCAGCAACATACAGGCGCAACCGCAACCGCCAATTGTCAACAGACGGAATATCTGCAGATTCCAGGTAAACGGATTTGCATACATGGCTGATTGTACATAATAAACCTCATCATTCCAGATTACTTTCGTTGCATACCGAAGATAATCGCCACGCACTTTGCCATATATACTCTCTCTACGTATTTCTTCCAAAATTAATTCGCCTATATCATCAGAGGTCTGATTATTTGTTTCTGATACATGTATTTGAAACATTTCGCTCTTTACATGCAACATGTTCTCATTTCGTTCTCCAATAAATTTTTCCAAACGCTTATCCATCTTTCGCATTGGATTTTCAAATACGGTTTCCATCGTACTGTTTTTGTATACAATCGTTGCAAACGAAAAACTGTCAGTATCCTGAAATTTATCTGTTTCCAACAATATTTTATCTATATACTTTTCTTTATTTGGCGTTCCCGAATCAACAAGCACACGAATAATCTGGTTCTGCACCTGTTCTTTCCGCTCATCAAAATAACTTTGGATCTCAATATTTGCTTTCTCCCGCACCCACAGTCCTGCTGACACAAATATCACCAACGCCAGTATATTGACCAGCACTGCTTTCCAGATCAGATTCCAGCGGTACTTCCGCATTTCCCGCTTCCATCTACCGGTCAGTTTTCTCTTTTTTCCTTTCATATGTTACGCCCCTTTCTTCGGTAACATCTCCTCGATCTTATAGCCTTTTCCAATCACTGTTTTGATACATCTGCCAGCACTTCCAAGATGCTTCCGAAGCTTTCTTACATGGTTATCCACGCACCGGTCTGTACCCTCATAATCATATCCCCAGATGCCGATCAACAGGCGTTCCCGTAACAACAGTGTGCCTTTGTTTTCAAGCAGCATCCGAAGCAGAGCGAATTCCTTCGGTGACAGGTCTACTTCTTTCCCGTCCACAGTCACACGATATTTCAGCACATTCATACGGATGGTGTCGCACACCAGCTCGTCTTCACGTATTGTGCCCTTCGCGCGCTTCATAATCGCCAGACATTTCGCATATAACACAGACAAGGAAAATGGCTTCACCATATAATCATCGCACCCGGTCGCGTATCCCTGCATCATATCCTGCTCGCTGTCCTTCGCCGTCAGGAAGATAATCGGAACAATACTTCGTCTGCGCATATAGCGACATAACTCCAGTCCATTCATCCCCGGCAGCATAATATCAAGCAGCACAAGATCAAATTCGTTTTCATAGAATTTCTCCAATCCCAGCTCTCCATCCTGTGCGTTTTCTATCTGAACCGTTCCCTTGCTCTCACGTGCAAAGAAATCCTGCACAACCTCGCAGATCTGTATATCATCCTCTATCATTAGAAATTTGTACATGTATTTCCTCCTTTCGAAGAAACCTTATCACTACAAAATGACTTTTATATGTTCATTTCTGTATTTTCTTTTTTCCATTGTATCACATGCCACCACGCATCAGCGTGCTTCATTTTATCATATTGCCTGATGGATCCATACATTTTTCGTGGGTCCCCTTTTATTTCCATTATTGGGGAGTTTTGCGCTATTTTACGTTTTTTACCCAACCTGCTTGCTTCCCAAAAGCTTCCGGTTGGGGGACTTTTCCCATTCCACCACTTTCTACCCAACCTGCTTGCTTCTCAAAAGCTTCCGGTTAGGGAGTTTTTCCTATTCCACCACTTTCTACCCAATCTTCCCTGCATATGCATTCTTCCATTGGGGAGTTTTGCGCCATTTCACATTTTCTCCTCAACTCACATTGATTGATTGCAAGCTTTTATGGTAGAATAGATAAACTACAAACTAAATTAGACAGGTATGGTACATTATGAAAAAAGAACAAACTCGAACATCGTTCAAAAGCCGCTGGGGATTTATCCTTGCATCGGTCGGTTCCGCAGTCGGCATGGCAAATGTCTGGGGATTTCCAAATAAAATGGGAAGTAACGGCGGTGGGGCCTTTCTTCTCATCTATTTACTATTTATATTTTTATTCAGCTACGTCGGACTTCCGGCGGAGTTTGCGATCGGGCGTTGGTCGCGCACCGGAACGCTCGGTTCCTATGAAAATGCATGGCGTTCGCGAAACGAAAAACTCGCCCCTGCCGGGCGTGCACTTGGATGGCTACCACTTGCAGGTTCCCTGTGCATCGCAATCGGCTACTCGATCATCGTTGCCTATGTATTAAAAGCATTTGTTGACTCTGCTTCCGGTCTTTTGATGCAGGTCAATACTTCGGAATGGTTCGAATCGTTCTCCATGACGGATTTCTCGGTTATACCATTCCATATTATTGTCATCATCGGCACTTTGCTTACGCTGTTGCTCGGTGCCAGCAGTATCGAGAAGAGCAACAAGATTATGATGCCGCTCTTCTTCCTGATCTTCGTTGTGCTTGCAGCCCGCGTAGCTCTGCTGCCCGGTTCAACAAACGGGTATGAATTCATGTTTATTCCAAGATGGGAAGCATTGAAAGATCCAACCGTCTGGATCACTGCCATGGGACAGGCATTCTTCTCCCTGTCCGTAACCGGAAGTGGTATGATCGCATATGGCTCCTACTTAGACCGGAAAGAAGACGTCATCGCAGTGTCGAGACATACCGCGATTTTCGATACGATTGCTGCCTTGGTTGCCGCGCTTGTGATCATCCCGGCATGCTTCTCTTATGATGTCAGTGTGGACGCAGGGCCAAGCCTGCTCTTTATCACATTGCCATCGATCCTGCAGGATATTCCGCTTGGACAGGTCTTTGCGATCATCCTGTATGCAGCAATGATCTTCGCCGGTGTAAGTTCCCTGCAGAACATGTTTGAAGCTGTTGCCGAATCCCTTCTGCACCGTTTCCCGAAGCTGCGTCGTACTGTTGCACTCGGCATTATCTGCGTGATCTGCCTTGGTGCCGGAATCGGCATGGAAGCCATCACCCGCTGGGGGACCTGGATGGATCTTGTCTCCATCTACATCATTCCGATTGGCGCAACACTTGGTGCAATTTCCTGGTTCTGGATTATGAAGAAAGAAGATTTATTTGCAGCGATCAATGAAGGCGGCAGGAAGCCACGCGGAAAGCTGTGGTATTTCCTTGGGCGATATCTGTATGTGCCAATCGCGATCATTCTGTGCGTGATTGCGCTCGCAATGAAAGTGGCGTTTTAAATGAACCGAACGGGCTGACACCTATTTGATATACACACATTGTCATCCCGCCTATCAGCTTGATGAACACTGGTCCTCTTATAGAAATCTGTACAAGCACAATTTCTGCATGACAGCGTATTACACAGAAAACGGATGATTGCACAATGTCAACCATCCGTTTTCTGTTTTATAATAACTTACGCCATACCATTTGCAGTTTTGTATTTGTAGATCATCTCTGCATGATTCTGTTCTTCAATCTGTATATCTGCAAGCAGCTTCCGCAGTGCTGTATTCGCAAATGCAAACACATCGGTATTATATTCACCGGACACCAGCTTCTCTGTTCCGATACAATCCGTTGCGAGAAATGCGTCGTGCTTCTTATCCTCAGAATTATCCAATGTCCCATACGTCACCTTTGGCTCATAGTCTTTGCCCTGTGTATCGTTGCAATCGCACGCCGGAACAGAACCATCTAACACCTGCTGCAACGTATCGTAATGCTTCTGTTCTTCCTTCTGAATCGTCTCAAACAGACTTTTTAACTCCGGATCCTTCGCCTGCGCTGCGTATTTCGCATATTTTTCCACACAACTCTGCTCCTGTGTCTGTAAATCCTGAATCAGGGTACGTTCTTTCTCTTTTAATTCCATTGCTTTGACTCCTTTTATTTTGTCTTATTTTTATCGCAATGGTATTATTGACAGATCTGTTTGGTTTTATGCCTTTGTCTGCATCAGACTACAAAACAAGCTGAAACCCATAGCAATTTTTTGCAAATCCATAATGTTCGTAAAAGCCATGCGCCTCGACGCGTGGCAATCCGGAATCCAATATCAATGCTTTACAATCTTTCTCTTTTGATTTTTCTTTTACATAATCCAACAAAAACTTTCCATACCCTTTTCCGCGATCCTCTTTGTTCGTGATCAGACTTGCCACATAACAGGTACACCCTGTCATCCAAAATGTTTCAAAATAGCTACCATGACACAATCCATGATAATTTCCTGCGTCATCTAACACAAAGTACACAAAACTATTTGCGTCTGCAAGCACTTTCTCATATACCTTTTTCGTTTCTTCATAGTCATATGTGTTAAATGTCCAAAGCTTCTCAAAATAGGAAAATGCAATATCATAATCTTCCATTGTTGCAATTTTTATCTGCATAAGCAGTCACACTCCTCTTTTACTGATATTTTCCCTAACTTATATCATCCTCCAAGGATATGCAACAGACATTCTACAGAATCTTTCAAATAAAAATATAAAGGCACTTTCGTTTTTATATTTAACAAAAAGTGCCTTTATTCGTTCTTTTATAATTAGAAATTGCCGCCGTTCCAGCCCCAGTTTGCAACTGCCTGATACTTCACATACACATGATCCGGTGCAATTCCGAGCACATCCTCGAATATCTTGCAAATCTCGCCGGTCAACTTGGAAAACGCAGACGGATTCTCGCTCCCATACACACTTACCTCCACCATTGCCATCGGCTGATCCTTTGCTCCTCGGAAGTAAAGCTTATACTCCGGCTCAAAGCCAACCATAAGCCAGCTCTCCGACTTCCCTGGAATCGCTGTAATCGCCTGTCCCAGTCTTGACTTGATTTCCTGCTCCTGATCCTCACTCAATGCTACACTGATTTTTGAATTGATAAATGGCATTTGTTTGTCCTCCTCTTATTCGTCCTCATCCGGTATTCCCGTATGAAGAAATTCATTCCACTTCTTATTGATCTCTTCCAGTTCCTTCTTCTCCATGATTCGGTTCCGGTCATCCAGTATCGCCAGCATCTCATCCGCCACATCCTCCAGTCTTGGATTCGAATACCGATACAGATATCCCATCATCCGTGTCGCCGTAAAATCTGTGTTCAGATTCTTCGTCACAATATCCGCAAACTCCTCCGGATATCCAAGGCGAAGCATAATGTTATAAAGTTGTATGCTCTGTGGAGATTTTGGTTTCATTGTATGTTATAGTCCTTTCCGTACTTTGTCAATTAGTTTGTTGCTATATTAACTTTTCCTTCCACTCTGCTTCCTTAAATCCGACTAACACCTTATCTTCATCCACTATCAAAGGCCGTTTCACTAACATACCATTCGTCGCAAGGAGCTTGATCTGTTCTTCTTCGCTCATCTCTGGAAGCCTGTCCTTTAACTTCATTTCCTTATAGAGCATGCCACTTGTGTTAAAAAACTTCTTAAGCGGAAGCCCACTCCTGTCATACCACGACTTTAACTCCTCCTCCGTTGGAGTCGCTTCTACAATATGACGTTCGGTATACTCAATCTTGTTTTCATCTAACCACTTCTTTGCCTTCTGGCAGGTGGAGCATTTTGGGTAACATATAAATTCCATTGTAGATCTCCTTTTCTGCGTGCGTATTTATAACTTCACGCCTTTTTATCATATCTTATTTTATTTCTTACATTCTGAATTTACCGCACAAACCGCAGCTTGCCCCTGCTCTCCCAGATAATCTCGCTCACCTGGTATGGCGTCTCACCATCCATATGTATCCACTGCGGTGTCTCCGTCACCAGACGCATCTTCTTACACCTGTGATTCGTAATGTTCTTAAACAACAAATGCTTTTTGAAATAAACAAGCACAACCGCCATAAGAAGCTTCAACCTTGACATGCCTTTCACAAGGCAGACATCCAATCTTCCATCTGTCGGATCTGCGTTTGGGCAAAATGGGATTCCACCACCTTCATACATATGATTCATCCCAACGACGAAGAACAGCTCCGGAAGCTTCATCACCGGCGCATCGTCCAGGTATAATTTTGCGCGTACCGTTTTCTTTGCAAATATCTGCTTAACGCCGATCATCACATATACCAATTTACCAAGATGAATCTTATTTAACACCGTTTTCAGCCGGCTCCGGCTGACCTCTTCGCAGATATTTGCATCATAGCCAACCCCAGAACTAATTAAAAATCGTTTTGCACTGTTTCCCTGATGATTCGTTGTCACTTCTCCATAATCAAGCGCAATTTCCTCCGGATTTTCAAGCAGATGCGTAATTGCACGTTCCACATTCTTTTCCAAATGCATATTTCTGGCGAAATCATTTCCGGATCCTGTCTGAATACACGATAACGTCGTATGATCAAATTCCTGAATCCCATTTAGGACTTCATTTAATGTTCCATCGCCGCCAATCACTAAAATATTGATATCTTCCTCATTTTCCCGGACCACTTCCTTGCTTTGATCCATAACAGCCGTTTCGTTTAAAGCCATGTTCCTTCCTGCTGTAAGTTTCCCTGCAACCATCGTTGCTTCTCCCGGCTTCCGCAGTACATACACCTTATACGCCACGTTTTTTCGGTCTAATATGTCTTTTATCTCCCTCCATGCATCCATTCCTTTTCCAGAAGATGAGGTCGGATTTACGATTATATGGTACATTCTTGTTATCCTTTCCACACGCCGCTATCTCTCGATAGCAGGCGTATCTTCATACAGCTGATACTGCAACTTCGTGCGTGCTCCACGGTAGTCGTTTTGCACAACCAATGTGTAACGGGCTCCCTGGAAGGCAACATAGTTCCTGCCGTCCCTCGCAAAGAACGATACCTGCACCCGCTCCTGCCAGATCTCCTCTGGCAGCTGCTTCTGCAAAACCCGCTCCGCAAAACGGATTGCAATATCCTCAAAGCTGTACTGGCGCTCCCGCTTATTCTCCACATAGTAGAGATACAGCTTCTGGACATAACACTCGGACACAGCTTCCATCTGCTTGAAGTAGCTGCCGAGCATCATATAAACTGCATAATTAAATGCATTCTGGTTATTTGTTGCCTTATCGATTGTAGTTGTTGTATTCATCATACATACCTCCTTGAATAAAAACAATAGATTTTTTGATAAAAATAGGCAGACTTGTAGAACTGTCTATCTTCGTCCACAATCTGCCTTCTTCGTTCTATTTAGTTTCATTCAAGAAAAATACTCTGATTTTCCGAAGCTGTTGTCAGTATAACGCATTCCGTTTAGATATACAAGACTTATTTCACCATTACAGTTAAACTCATAGTTCAATTACCTATACCTAATAGGTTTTATTTGCGCCAACCAACGTCATGATACCATTTATTACCAACAGCACACCAGTTGCAATAAATGCCCACGCAATCGTTCCACTCTGATTAAAGAGCAGACATGCTCCGGCAACAACCATCAGTCCCGGTTTAAAATACTCCTGAAACCGTTCTCCCACAGTCAGATTTACAGGCATCGTTTTCTTGATTGACGATATCTGTAACAGTCCCATCAGAATGATTCCTGCTGCCAGAATATAGAATGCAAGACTTGCAAATACCCAGCCAAATACCAAAATACAGATTCCGGCAACCGACTTCACAATTCCATAATTTACGAGTCCTGCCACAAAATCCATAATGGCTCCAACAATTACAAATACTGCCAGAAGCGTAATGGCTGCGGTAATAATTTTTCCTTTCATAACAATCAGCAAAATTCCAAGCAATATGGATCCCAAAGCTGACGCTACGTTTCCTTTCTGGTTCATATGTTGTTCCTCCTTATCAATTATCTGCTATAATAACTCATCCAACAGCTTACTTCATATCTGCCTCAAATGCAACGGACAATTATGAATCTCTGTATGCTATAAGCCATTCAACCAGATCTTCATACCCGATTGCCCGGCTGTAATAAGCGCCCTGGAATACATCACACCCCAATGCTTTCAGCTTCTCTAACTGTTCTTTTGACTCCACCCATTCTGCAATCGTTGTAAAATGAATCGACTCCCCAAGCTTGGTGATCGAACCGATAATTTCCGCATTGGTTTCGTTTTCAAGCACATTCCGTGTCAAAGATCCATCCAGTTTCACGACAGCAAAAAATCCCGTCTGCAAGTAGAGCAGGGAGGTATGCCCCATCCCAAAATCATCAATCAAAAACCGGTGTCCGTGCGCTTTCAATTCTTCTATTTTATGTACCACATCCTCTGTCGAAGATATCGCGTCCTGCTCAGTGATTTCAAGGCACAACTGGCTACAGGAAATTCCATGTGTCTTCACGCTGTTTTCCACCGCTTCCACCAATCCATCCCACTGCAGTGACGCATTGGTCAGATTGACAGAGATATCAAAGCTTTCGTCTACATAATCAGTCAGTCTGGCTCTCGCCGTTGCCGCTTCATCTAAGATTGCTGCATCAAGCGCATGCATAATTCCAAGTTCTTTTGCAAGCTGAATGATAAGTGGTGGGTAAATATTTCCAAACACGGGATGATTCCACCGAATCAAAGCCTCCGCGCCAGAACAATGCCCATTCTTGTCCACCTGTGGCTGATACATCAGAAACAGACTGTGATTTTCAATTGCCTCCTTCAATTCGCCGGCCAGCAGCCGTGCCGTATTTCCACATACATCTTCCCGCTTTGTAAATGCGAACAGAACACCACTTTCTTCCTGCTTTTTGTATTCTTCTACCAATTGGTTCACATTCTGTATCATCTGCTGCCGGCGCTGCATTTCAAACATCCGGATAAACGGACGATATACAAACACGCCGATCACAATGCATATAAGCTGAAGCACTACTCCTTTCCACGAACCAGTTGCCTGATATCCACTCAGAAGAACTGGCGTTGTCCACTCCACCGATGCTACCACATGTGGAACAATGTCAAAATACATTGCCGCATATGTAATCAGGAAATTCAGGATCGGAACTACCAAAAATGGTACAATAAAGATCGGATTCAAAATGACCGGAACTCCAAACAACGCAATCTCACTGATATTAAACAAAACTGCCGGCGCCGCCATACCCGCAACATTCCGCAGACTCTTCGTCTTCGCAAACAGCAAAACCGCGATTACAAGGCAGATCATCACGCCGGTTCCCCCCATGATTACGAACACATCCTGAAAAGACTTGCTGAATATACCAACAGATACATCTGAGAAATTCTGTTTGATCACAACATCCAATACATTGTTTCCATGCACCCCCAAAAACCAAAATATATGTGTCTCCACAATGATTAAGATTCCAGACCAGAAATTATTATTAATCGAACCAAACAGACGATTTACTCCAAGCTCAAACAATTCCTGTACTCCATTTACCCCACTCGTCACATATAGTACCTGATGAAACAGGTTAAACACAAATAATATCCCCAAAGTACAGCCAATTCCATTGATTGCATGCATATAACCACTGTCCGTATCTATTTCCTTGTTTCTCACTGACATAAAATTTATATCCTTTAATTTGAAATACAAAAATCCTGCACCAAGGGATACAAACAGTGCAGTGAATGTATTCATATTGCTAAATGCCTTTATCGAAAAACTCCCATATTGGATTCCTGCACATCCAGCAAAACTGGCAAGCGTAACAACCGCCAGTACAATCGCATCCCCCGTCTCCACAAATCCACATTTCTTTCTGGATTTGATCAGCGCATAGCTGACACTCGTCGTCACTGCAAGCAAAACTGCAAAAATATCATTTACACCATGATATATAAATTGCAGCATATCCATAACATGACCTGACCAGATATGTGCAATAAAATCCTGATAGCCTGCTATCGGCAGACTCATAATCATCAATGCGCCATAGCCAACAACAAGCAGGGGAATAAGCATAATCATCCCCTGGCGGATCGCACCAAAGGCACAGCTTTTTTCTATCTTATTCGTTGCTTTTAATACTCTGTTTTCCATTTTTTTCATTTGTATATTCCTCAATTCATAATATTTTATTATAACATGGATACAGCACAAGCTCAACCACATCTGAACTTTCCTATTTACCAATTCTTTCACATTCACCCCAGAAGAAAATACATTTTCTGTAATTACATTTAAAACAATACTATGCTATAATAAAGTTTACGACAGATGTATTTACAGACACCTTATAAAAACGAATGAAACTGATGAGCAACAGGTTGCCACGGATATATATTCCACGAAGGAGAAAAATTATGAATTACGACGAATCTGTTTTTTAGGAAAAAGCGAATCGAAGAGCCAGACGGATCTGGATTATTTTCGTAGCATTACTTTCTGCCAACTATGGTGCTGATGTAGCAAACCATCTACGTGGCACTTCTTATTATATTGTTTTTTTAGTTCTCTGCTGGCTTCCGATTATCTCGGGCGAGATTCTGCTTCGTGTAAAGGGCTTTGACACCGGCCAATACAAGTTTAATCTGGTCATTGGGTATGGTATTTTCTATACATTTGTGGTATGCACGACAGAATCCCCGATTGCATTCACGTATATTCTTCCTGTGACAAGTCTTCTGGTTCTCTATAAGAGTATCAAATTCATGGTTAGCTGTGGAATCGCGAACTCCCTGATCATTGCGGGCAGTGCTGCATATCATATTTCCCAGGGTTTTAATTCAGCTTCCGACATAAAGAACTATCAACTGGAGCTTGCCTGCATAATTTTATGCTATGTCTGCTATGTCATGTCCATCAAACATCTGATTGAATCGGATGGTGCCATGACGGACAGCATCAAAGCAGATCTGCACCGCGTTATCACGACCGTGGAGCAGGTAAAACAGGCATGTAACACAATCACCAGCGGTATCACAGTTGTCCGCGAGCTTGCATCCGAGAACACACACGGTGCCACGATTGTTGTCGATAGCCTAAATCGTCTGAGTGATCATAACTCCGACCTGCAAAACAGTACAACTTCTTCGAACGAAATGACATCTGATATTCACGCTCAGGTCAACCATGTTGCAGAACTGATTGAACAGATGGTTGCTCTCACAACCACTTCCATGCAGCATGCGAAAGTCAGCTCTGCAGATCTGGCAGATCTGGTCACAACAACCAATACCATGGCTTCCCTCTCCGGGGAAATCGAGCTGACGTTACAGAATTTCAAATCCGAATTTCCCATGGTGAAAAACGAAACTGCTGTCATCGAGAATATCACATCCCAGACGAACCTGCTTGCTTTGAACGCTTCGATTGAAGCTGCCCGTGTCGGCGAATCCGGAAAAGGCTTTGCCGTTGTAGCTGAGCAGATCCGGACATTAAGCGAAGAGACCAAGGCTTCTTCCGGTCAGATCCGGCAGGCACTGGAACATCTGGAAGAAACCTCTGAACGGATGACTGCTTCGATGGAAGAAACATTGAAACTGATTCAGCTCACATTGACGAAGGTTACGCAAACTGGTAAGAGTATGACGGAAATTGCTTCCGATACAAACAAGATCGGTGAGAATATTCAGGTCATCGACCACGCCATGAAGGAAGTCGAGGCTTCCAACATCCATCTTGTGGACAATCTGAATCAGGTAACGGATATCGTCGGCGACATGACAACCTGCATCAGCGACTCCAACGAGATCAACAACCGGATGCTCAGCAAATACGACGAATCCGCGAATAACATTGATTCCATCGAGACAGTCATTGAGTCTCTGATGTGCGAGCTCGGAATCGGCGGTTTCATGGGAACCGAAGATATACAACCCGGCATGAAACTGAGTGTAACACTGAAGGATGGAAAGAACTATTACGGCGAGGTACTGACACGTGAGAATAATACGTTATCAATCTCCCTTGCAAATACACCGAAGCTTACGGAAGTGACAGAATGTAAGCTGCAGGTAACCGTCGGCAACGTGCTTTACTGTTGGGATCCGGCTAAGATTGTGCATACCGCGCAAGAAGAGGATTCCCACTTAACAATCCAGATTGAGTCGCGTCCAAAGATCAACAACCGGCGGAAATACCCTCGTCTGGACATCTCCAATGCCTGCACAATCACACTTGCCGATGGATCGACAACCATCGAAGGCAAGCTGGATAACTTGAGTGCAAACGGCTTTGCGTTCCTGACACATGACAACTACTTTGCTACCCATAAAGGCGTCGACATCCGTGTGAAAATTCACAACTTTGACCTGCCTCAACATGACGTACTGGAAGGACGCGTTATCCGCTGCTCTGATAATGAGGGGCTTTACATCGTCGGTTGCCAGATGCCGGGAGATGATTTCTTTATTCGGGATTATGTGAAGGGGAAGTTGTAGAGAAAAGATAAGCGGATCTACTTTTCAGTGTCTTAATTGAGTAAAAAGAAAAGACCCAACGTGGTCCGCATCGTTGAGAGGCGCGTTGGGTTCTGTTGGGAGATTATAGATGTAGTTGTGGAAAATAGCAACTACTTTGTTCGCAAACTGTATATTCTTTTTTGCAAAGTTCAACAATTTGTATATATAGACTATTCGCGGCTTCTGCGTCACCTAGCTGGTCTAACGGCTTAGAATACATTCCTGGCATCTTGCTTAGTGGGATAAATATATCGCTGTATTTCATATTATTCTCAATCACTTTTTGCTCAACACCTTTTCTGTCAAAAGGTTGTTTTGTATACTTACTCATTGAGGATACTATATCTTTTTCTAAGGAAGATAAATCCTTTTTCTGTTCTAGATATTTTAAGACGACGTCTATAACCAGTTTCCTATCCATAAAGATACTCCTTTGTTCCATAATAATTCTACACGTTATTATGGGACATTGTTATGATATCTTCAAGTTAAATCGTTCGACAAATAGCGACACATATTTCATTCCATCACTTTATTACCATCCTTATAATTGAACTCTTTATATTCCAGAAATTAATTAACTTATTAAGTTCCACTCGGATATTTGGCATATTTTTATGTTTGTTAAAATATCAATTTTATTATTTATATAGCATCCACTGTTTCTATAAATCATACTTCTCCTCGCAATTTATACAAAATGTACCTGATCCTCCTCTCATCATTTCAGGATATTTCAAACCGCAGTTAGCGCAAACAAAGCCATTTTCATTCGTAGTCATACAATCATCACAAATCGGATTTCCCTCATAATCACGCTGATACGAATCCCATTCATAGCCTATTCTCTCTCCACACTCTGAACAATATACATCATATTCAGATTCATCATCTTCATATTTATCTTCTGAAATAATACAATCGCTTATTTCTGTATCTTCAAATTCAAAATCCTCATTCCAATTTATTACATTCTCCACTTCTCGTGTTACAATCACATTAACTGTACCGGAACACTCATGCATTCTGTCTGGCGACATAATTACCTCTTTTGTACCTTCATCCCTGCCCCAATACTCATGTGATACGCCTGTTATCCTAATTTGATATGTAAATATATACTTTGCTACTCCTGAATCAATCTCTATTCTTTCATACTCATCAAATTCTACATCTTCTAATTCCCATTCATCAACCCCTTCTGAACCAATATGTGCATTTTCTTCATCAATGAAATTTGTACCTGAATATGTAATATCACTCCATATAGAATCAAACACTTCTTCTGATACTTCATCTACAAATGCTTCATCCGTGGCATTTAGAATCATCGTTACCGCATCTGGTGCTTCGATATTATAATCGCGTGCAATTGCTCTATAAAAATCATAACCCACAAATGGAACTAAACTTAAACACTTACTTGAATTTGCTGAAATCCTTGTTTTCTTAGAAAATTCTTTTATTAACTCTTTTCTAAACGAAAGACTTCCATCTTCAAGTATATTCCACCAATCTTCTTTTATATCATCTGTTACAAAAATAATATTTTTATTATTTGATGCTGCGTAAGTATATGTTTCAGCCCACACAAGTAAATCACCATATTTACTAACCCCATCCTTTTTTACGTCTTTATATCCTGGCGGTGTTTTCTTTTTATATCTATATTCACCTTCTTGACACTGCTTATATATAAATGATGCTTGGGGTTCTGGCATTCTACAAAATTTTTCTTTCAGTATAAGCACCTTGTCTTCATCCCATTTATTAAGGAAATCTAAATCCTGATGTTCATCAAAATATGTTTCAAATTCATCATTAAGTGTTTCCACTTTTTTCATCATTTCTTCAATAAGTTCATCAATCTCAGGATATCCATTTTTTGATAATTCCTCACATTGTACCTGTACTTTATTCTTTATTGATACGATAAGCTGACTGCACATTTGAGATGCATTTTCCAAAGATTTTATTTTTTTACCATACTCATCTTTCCTATGTTTTTCGTACTCCCAATGTACATTAAATGGCACACATACATAATCCTTTATACATTCTAAGCATTCCAATACAAACTCTGCGTAATCTGGTGATGCACGATATATTTTCAACAATATATTGGTATCTAGAACTACAACATAATTTCCACATTCTAGCATTTCTCTGATTTTAGCACCAGAATTACTATGTCCTTCATCCCCATATATTTTATCCTCGTCTTGCATATCATAAGTATCTTCCATATTCATTCTCCTTTTCATTATGCACAAATTTCAATTTCAAAAAAATCGTTCAAAAAAAACCTGTATTTTCTCCTTTGTGTATTTATCCTCAACCTCTTTTAATATGAATATCGACAATTCATATAGTGAACGTGTAAGTGCTACATAAAGTTTATTCTTTGTCTTATTCGTCTCTGTATTATCGTTAAATAAATGTGCTGCCAAGTCATTTGTGAGAATGAATAAACACTTCTCACCCTCCATTCCCTTTATGTAATCTATAGATTTTACAAAAATCTTATCTTCTTGTTTTATTGGGCTTTCGTCTTCAAAAAGATTTATGATAATGCCATATCTTCTTGAATCTATTTTTTCCCATTTGCTCAGCAATGTCATTGCAGCTTTTTTCTCTCTAGTACTCCTGTACTTTTCAATCATCTTCCCTGCATAATAATATGCTACTTTTTTAACTGTCTGAGCATCTTTGGTTGGATGATTCTCAGACAGCAATGGTTCAAGCTCTTCCGCTAAATTCTCTCTTATGTTATTCTTCTTGTAGTCGTGTGTTTCATATACTCCTTGCTTCTGGGATATATACATCAAATCATATTTTTGTCTTTCAATTAATGTGTGGCAATCAATTTCACTTTCATAATATACTGATAATTGACCGGAATTCTTTTCAGATTTCTGTTTTTCATTTTCATCTACCAAACGATTTGACAGTTCTAAATGTAATTGCGGACATCTATGACATTCTGATATATATATAACATTTTGCTCGTATATAGACATAAGATTTCTTAAGCATTTAAAGCCTTTTAAATCCTGCTTCGGATCTCCCATCAGTAACATGGGGATTCCCATTCTACTTAATTCTTCTATAATTTCTTGCATATGTTTATCTATGTCCTGTACTTCATCTATACAGATTGCACCGCAATATTTTACAATTGCATTTTTAATTATTTGTCTCCCATCTTTTATATTTTTTGTATCCTTTGATTTTTTACATAATACCCATTTAGCATGTTCAGGAATTACTGTTTGATGAAGTACATTCATATCATCAAGTCTTTTAATCTTTGCATTTTTATACTTTGCGTCTTGTGGTAATTCTGCAATAGAAATTTTTTCATATTTCTTTCCATAAAGCAAATGATAATATGGCTTTATTATCTCCCTATACAAAAATGAATGAATCGTACTCACTATTACATTTTCCGGAATTTGCAAATAATGTTCGCACAACTTTCTACGAATGCAGTCCACGGCACTATTAGTAAATGCAATGCAAAATATTTTCTTTTCCACATCAATTTGATTACGAAGAAGTATTATTTTATCAGACATCTTTGTAGTCTTGCCTGCTCCTGCACCTGCTATATTTATTTCCACTTTATAACACCTCTCCTGACTCTTCTAAAAGAAAATCTATAACTTCCTGGATATGTTTTGGCATTTGAAAACCTTCTAATTTTCCTCTAGCTAAATCTTTACAAATTGTAAACATATCAGATGCTTTTGCATTTTTCCACGCTTCTGTAAGCTGCTTAGCTGTTATATCTTTCCAACCAAAAACATCTCCATATTTGTTCTTCAATATCGTATAGTTGTCACCCGTATTTACAATTTCCGGTTCTAAAGTATAATACTCGGTTGTTCTAACACATATTTCCTTATCATCATTATATTTATCATGTTGCTTCTTAGCGTTAGGTTGATTATCATAATCACGAATAATGCCCAATTTATTGCCAGAACCTTCATTGACTTTTTTCCAAATATTCATTATTTTTTCAAACCCTTTATGAAATGACAGCACTTCAATGTCACTTAAGGTTTCTTTTGAGTCAATATAAGATCGAATTAATAATTCTTCCGATATTCCCTCAAACAGAATACATTTCTTAGAGAAAAATAATTTAAATAGATCCAAATTAGGGTTCTTTGCTAAATATGTAAAATCAGCTTCTTCCAATTCATCAGCAAATGAGTAAGCTTTTCCATTATGTAAAACCACCACATTTTTTAAATTCATTTTGTTAACAAATTCTGTGCTATGTGTGGAATAAAATAACTGAACAGTTTTATTCTTATCCGTAAATGCTTTTAAAAAGCTTACCATTAATCTAGTATTATTAATACACAAATGAGCTTCCGGTTCCTCTATCGTTAAAACATTCAGAGCAGTATCTGTTTCCTTTCCAAGCAATGAATTAATCAACACAAACAACAATACTAAGTTGCGATGTCCCAGTCCTTGCATTGACAATTCTTCTTCTGAATATCCCAACCTTACACTACTTAAAATAGATTGCATTGGTGGCATATTCGGAAGAATATTAATGTGTGAAAAAAACTTCTTTGCATCCTTTAGCTCAGATGTTTCTTGCCAGTTAATTATATCATTAATATCACTAATTTCTTTTAGCGACTCAAAGAAATGACTATATTCTTTTTCTATTTTCAATTTATCCTGATCAGAAAGTCTATCTTTCAATAAATCAACCAAAAATTTTGAACCCAACTGATTCTTAGTTTTTGAAAAATCATCTCTTTCTGCCTCAAGAGCCTCGTACTTGAACATTCTCAATGCATCATATGGCACATTACTGCCATCCGGAACTTTTATTGAATAATTATAATATTCTACTGGTAAGAGATTCATTTTAACCTCTTTTAAATTTGCATCGTTAATTTCAGTCTGAGATACAACTTCTTTTACCACTCTGAATATATCTTCGCAATTCTTAGGAGCAAACTCATATTTTATTCCATATTGAATTTCTCCATCTTCGATTGCATACGACATATCCTTAACATAATATTCCTCTGCACCATTTGCATGAATATTCACTTCAACACTTACTATCGGTAAAAATTCTGCAAATTGCTCAACGGTAATCTCATCATACTTAATTTTATTCTGATTCTGAATAATTTTCTTATAATAGCATTTCTTAGTTTCATTGTTTATATCAGTCCATGATAATTTCTTACTGATATGTGTATTATCATCCGTCAAAAAAGGAAGCGTAATTGCTTTTAAAAAGTTACTTTTACCACTATTGTTTTCCCCTATAATTGCTACTGTTTCTGCTAAACCTATATCTATATTCCTTAAATTTCTATAATTACGTATTTTAACATGTGTAATCTTCAAATCTTCACTTCCTTTTTACAATACAGCTATCAATTGTTAGTAGATATAATTTAAATAATGACTTCTCTAATTATTTTCTGCACTTCCTCCGACTGTATCAGTATCCGCATCTTCTCACTTCCATCCTCAACCTCCGGCTTACCACACCTCAGATTATCCGGATGCTCCGACACACAGCAATCCTTATACCAACATTCCCCCATAAGCGCTCCTTTAACAGACCACTTTTCGTTTTGTGCAAATTCACCTACTAACGACTTCATCACACGTTCTGTAGAATATCTCTTAAAACCGGCTATGTACTGCAAAGTCTTCTCGTCATCAATCTTTGACAAATTAAT
This sequence comes from Wujia sp., assembly GCF_056872695.1. Lineage (NCBI taxonomy): Bacteria > Bacillati > Bacillota > Clostridia > Lachnospirales > Lachnospiraceae > Wujia > Wujia sp. The sequence goes on from NZ_DBMFCD010000003.1 coordinate 131,938, forward strand.
TCTATGACCCTCAACTGCAGCCAATACTTCTTTGCGAATTTTGATTTTATCTGTCTTTCCAGTACCTGTCCATTCCACCAGCCTATCAAAAGCAAGAATCAGGTATTCAAAACAAATCATATCCAGAATTATAATCTTCCCTTCTGCCTTATCTGCTATTGATTTCAACCTACGATACTTGTTACGAATATCCTGATTATCTACCACATAATCAAATGCAATATAATACTTATTGTCCTCTTTCATGTCGATATCTGACAGCGCATCCAATAAGCCCTGATTGCTTCCCTTGCTTTCGATTACATATGCATCATTAAAGAAAAGTTGATTGACCAATTTCCAGAAGTGAAGTCCTGCGCCAGTATCTTCCGTCCATAAATATTTCATATCACGACTCCTCTTTCAGTGTTATCCTATTATTGTCAAATTTCAATACCTTAAAGCTTTTATCAGATACATTGAGGCCATCGCAATTTCGTAGGAAAAGCATATATTGATTTGACGGCTCAAAATTAATGAACCTTCTGACCTCATCATTAATCAAATTATCTGCGTTATCGACCACAATAAAACTATCTCTGCACTGTTCAATTGATTCCAAGAAATTATCTGATTTGTAATTAAACAATTTTATAGCACTGTATTCTTCAGTTAATCGTAAATCTTCTAACATTTCATAAAGCACAGTTTTACCGGTACCGCTATCTCCACCAACAAGGGTTATTCTGTCGTCAAATTCTAAATCGTATGAAAATGGATCAGCTTTGAATGCAATATTCTTATAAATCATCTGCTTCTCTCCTTTCATATTCCTTACTCCACCATACATTATAACCTCTGCCACCGGTCACTATATCAGTCTCATTGAATCTGATTTGCACATCATCCGGAATATCAAAAAGCGTTGGTCTGGACATATAAATCTTAATATTATCCATAGTAAAAATGATTCTAAGTACATTCGGACCACATTCCTCAACATTTACCACCTTATCAGGATGCTTCACAATATTAAGCAATGTCTTGCATCCGGATGACAAATTGCGTATTGTACCTAAGCCATATTTTGTTTCAATGTGCTTATCTGGAGTAAGCTTTGCCTCATCTACTTGCTGAATGAGATTTATTTCATTTTGGGACATTTCTTCATTACTTGTATTCAAATTGAAATACCAATCGTTTTTAAGTATCCAGTCTTTGGAATCTTTTTTTTCTGTATATATGTCTATCATTCGGTGTCACTCCTTCTCTCAATCATACTCAGGAACAAACGTTGCCATTTCTTCATAATATCCAGCAATACAATTTAAGTTATCACCTATCTTTTTGAATGCCTCCACAAACATTTCCAAATCTACAACCTCATTTCCATAATTCTCAATATAAAAATGATATTCGTCATCTGTATTAAACGGATACCGTGAAAAATCCATATTTTTCATCTTTGCATTAGCATTATGGTCTTTATCTATTTTGTCATATAATTCTAAAATATAGTCGTCCAGTTCTTTTGTCATTTCCTTAAACTGTTTTCTCTGGTCTTTATCGGATTCAAAACTCATCATACGTTTTTTTACTGTATTCCATATCTGCCTGATATCGTGCCCTCCGCAAAAGGACTCTTTCGCATTAAGTAACATATTCAAAGACCAGTTTATAGATTTTAGATACAACTCTATTGCATGGTTTGCCGAAAACAACATTGGGAAAACCACAATATCAGCCTTCTTATCCATATTGTCCTGCAAACAGTCCTGTGCAAGCATTATCGCTGCCTTCATATATCCGTCAGCAATAATCATCATATCATGAATCGGTTGATGCGGTCTGGTTCTCCAATTCATATATGCTGTTTTATCTATATCTACATTATATGAAAAAATTTTTTTCATCTATCCACCTACTTTTTAATACTATAAATATAAATTGCTGAACTCACTAAATGTTATAAAATATCAACCAAATACCTTCCATCAATTAACGAAAACACTACTTTAGATGGAAATAATCTTTCACCCATATTAGCCATTCCAACTACATTCATTGCCCACTCACCATATTCGTCTGGTGATCTATAACATATAGGCTTTTCATTCTCCGAAATCGTCACCAAAGGAGCCCCATTTCGTGAACATCCTACTGATAGGACATAATACTCATTCTGTCCACTGTGTAATGGTAACATAGGCTGCTTACTAATATCCCTATAAACCTTTGCGCCTTTTTGATTACGAAAAAAATCTTTTGCATCATCCACAATAGGATCAATCGATAATTTGTTTCTCATTATTTTATAACGCTCACTCAACCTCTTACATGCGAAAGCATTATAATACTCCGGTTGCATTTCTATATTACAGTTACGAATTTCATCTGCATCCGAAAAATGATTCATAAATTGAAGAAGTGCTACCAAAGACACCAAATCATCTGAATAAATCCCAGAAAAAATTTTATACCAATATTTATTATTCTCACAAATTACCCGATATAATTTTTTATACAAATCAAGTTGCCTTTGACTCAATGCAAACCAACCAGAATCCAAAAGAGTCTTCTTAATTTTCGCTTCATTATAATTTCCAGTTAACGATATCTTCAACGATTGCATTAATCGAGATATTAATCCAACAATCATATCCGCCATTCTGATTCCAACATAATCCTTAGAATCTTCTTCGGTGACATTTTCAAGGCCTACACCTATTGCAGAATTCAATGTATGAGATTCTTTCCCTTCTTGGTCAATCATCAACTGATATTCATAAATATTCATCTCTGTCAACAACTTCTTAAATCCATCAAAGGGTGCAAAATAGGACCAATCTAATGTTTCGGGTAGCTCTGTGTTCGCAAGCAATAATAGGATTTCTTCAAATGCTTGATTCTCATGTTCTTTCAACGTACTATTAGCTTGATTTTTAATAATCCTATCCTCTAAAAAAGACCGTAGTTCTTTAACAAATATTTGTGGTTCTTTATAAATTGCTTCTATCACTTTTTGTGGTCGATATATATTGATAGCCTTAATTATTGAGTATTTCATGTAATCAACATCAATAAACATAGAACTGTGATAATTTACAAATAATTGGTTAATAACATATTCTATTTTGCTGAACACAGAGAAATATATAACTATTTTATCATCAAGCAATGATACAAGGTCTTCATAAAACTCAATCGTATGATTATTAAGAGACGCAAACCCCAGCCTAAAATCTTTTGCTTTCATAGTCTGGCTTTTTAGTTCTCCTTCTTTTTTTCTATAAGCATACTTCGATTCAAAAGCAAGATATCTGTCAGAAATACATTCATTTTCTTCTGCTTTCCACCCTACAATTCCAGTTATAAAATTATCACAGTAATTATTCGCAATAACAGTCTCATAATTAATTTTTCTACTATGCTCTGTTTCATCATAGAAAAACATGTATTTCATATTCAGCACCTCCCTACTGATTATTTTTTGAATCACCATACTTCGACGAATCTTCCGCAACCATCATCACTTTATACTCTGGCGCATACTCATAAATCTTTCCAGAAGTAGTTGCTTCACTTCCTATACCTTCTGTTCCAGAATACTCCTCAAAATTCTCCACCTGTTCCATAACTTTGTTGAATACTTCCGGACTATATTGTGGCGGATAACCATTCTTTACCAAGCAAATCTTTATATCCAATTTTAATTGGTTACGAACATTCTGATTATTAAGCCAATCAGCAAACGAAGACTTTGTATCAATAATATCTTTTATTTTCTTTGCTAATTCTTTACACTTGTCGTTGACTATAACACCATCCACTTCTTTATCCGTTCCATACTCAAAGTTATATTGGTCACGCATCGAAATCAAGATATCATAAAATGCCTTTTCCTCAAAAGTGAGTCCAATCTTTCGAAAACTCTCTCTATTTTCATTCATCTCTTTAAGAATAGCCAAAGCTTGTTCTGTTGCGATTTTTATAATATCTTCTGAAGTCTGTTCCTGTGCTTCGCCAGCTTCTTCCGCAGAAAGATGTTTTCGTCTCTCATGATATTCAGCAATAGTTTTTTCCAACATTTCCTGATATGTCTTTGCCGCTAATCTATTAACCTTGCCGTATTCCTTAATCTGTTTCCTAAGCATTTTGACAAGAAGTTCCAATTTAGTCGCCGGCATCTTAACATCAGATAGCTTTTCAAAGTACTCCGGCGAAAAGATATCCTCTTCCTCACCACTTTCAAGGACGCTTTCAACCTGATTATATTTTAATGCTTCTTCCACCATCTTAGAAACCGTTCGATTCATGCTATCAGTATCCACGTCACTTGTCCCATTCATTTTTCGAACAAAGCCTGCTATTGCCATGAAGCACTGTGCAAGTGCAGATTCTTCCTCTCCTAGATAACCGGATGGCTGACATATATCAAACGCCATCCTCATTCGCTTGACCGTATTCAAAAAATATGTTTTAAATGATACTGTCTGAGAACCATTCTTCCCCTCAGACTTTAGCTCCTGCGTTGATGTAAAAACATATTCTCCAGCTTTTGAAAGAAGTCTATATCGATCAAGCGGATCGCATTCCAGATTTATGAATGGCGTTAAATCATATCCTATCAACATATTTTTTAACACTTCCAATTTTTCACGAAAGACAGATGTAGCCTGTTCAACATCATCGGAAGTTGGTGCAACAGAAGTATCTCCACCATATAGTTTCATGGCTTCCCGCATATTATCGCGAATTCCGATATAATCTATTACCATACCAAACGATTTTCCTGGATACTTTCTATTTACACGACTTATAGTCTGTATTAACAAATGCTTCTTTAATGGTTTATCATTGTATAAATACGTAAGGCAAGGAACATCAAATCCAGTAATCCACATATCTACAACAATAACGATATGAAAATTTGACTTTTCTTGTTTAAATGCAGCATCTAATTCTTCAGAGCGTTTATCATTCTTAACACCACCAAGATAATTATACATGTCCGGTTCATCATTTTTTCCAGCACTGGATACCATTGCAATAAACGGCATCGGACTCAATTCATTTAATTCTTCTTCCGTTGCAACGATACCATCCGGCACTTTCTTTTCTTCGAACCACTCAGGATACTTATCCTTGAATTTTGACAACAGAGCATACGCAATTTTTCTATTAGAGCAAACCACCATTGCCTTTTGGATTCTATCTGGATCACCAGCACAGGATGCAACATAATGATCATGAATATCAATAGCAAGTCTCTCTAATCGAGAAGGTTCGCCAAGAATTACTTCCATAGAACTCATTGCCTTTTTGCTTGCTTCTATATCCTCATAAGTTGCACCATCATCCGCACATTTTTTATAATAATTCTCAATTTCTTTTACTTTGGTATTATCTAATAACACTTTTGCTATACGGGGATGATATTTGATAGATACAGTCAGACCATCTGCAACAGCCTGATCCATCGTATATCGATCAATCTCATCGCCAAAAGTCTGATAGGTTTCTGCAATAGGCGTTCCTGTAAATCCTACAAATGTAGCCTGCGGAAACGCTTCTTTTAACACCTTTGCATATGGTTTTGAAACCATTGCCCTCATATTTGCTTCTGCATCTTTACTAAATTGAATTTTCTTAGAATGTTCAAGCTGCGTTCTGTGAGCTTCATCAGAAAAACATATAATATTCTGTCTGTCATTGATAAGGCCTATTTTATCCTCTTCCCTGTCACAGAATTTCTGAATAGTGCATATGTAAAATCCACCACTTTGTCTAGCGCCTAATTCCTGTCTTAACCGTGCTCGATTCTTAACAACAGAAACCTCTCCAAGATTAAGGAATTCTGTACTCTTTGTAAAAAGCTTAGCTCCCTGTTTTTGTAATTCATCTCTGTCAACAATCAATATAATCGTTGGGGAACCAATCTGCGGAATATCTGTACATCTCAATGCCAACTGACGCGCCAGAAAAGCCATCGTATAAGTCTTACCACATCCTGTGGCGCCAAAATATGTACCTCCTTTACCGCTCCTTGTAACAACAGAATCCACAATACTTTGCTTCAGAAGTCTAGTAGCAAAAAACTGTGGGTAACGGCATACAATTTCTACTTCATCACTATCATAGATACTATCTTGAAAATAAATGTAGTCCCTAAAGATTTCTAAGAAACGTTCAGGAGAATAAACGCCCTTAATCATGGTTTCTGTTTCCTCAAAAGGAAGCGTTGATACAGCATCTCCATCATTCACGCGTCTCCAAGCATAAAAATGTTCATATGGCGTACGAACTGTTCCTAGTCTGGTCTTAACGCCATCAGAGATACATGCTAACGGACAGTAATGTAACAAATGTGGTATATCTCTCCAATAACGAATATTAATCTGCTCCCAAGCATCATAAATGGTCGCATTTGCATCAGCAGGATTCTTCAATTCCATGACACATAATGGCATACCATTTACAAAGAGAATTACATCCGGTCTGCGGTTCTCTTTTTGACCATTATTGGTGTATTCTACTGTAAATTGATTCACTACTCGAAAGATATTCTTATCAGAATCCTTTTCAAATTTAATGAGTGGTATCATTCTTGCAATGCCATCTTGAGGTGTAAATTGGATTCCATCCACCATCCAATTATATACCTTGTGCAATATTGCAAAATCACTCTCTGCACCCACAAGCCGTACACTATCATAAATCTGTGTCACTTCATCTTCCGTCAAATCAGGATTTGTTTCCGCAATAAACGTCTTGAAATCATTCTCTATCAATACATCTCTTTTGGTAACACGAGCAATCTTATTACCTGATGTGTAGTTCCAACCTTCCGATTCTAAAAAGTTGATGAAGGCATACTCATAATCCGATTCACAATAATGACCATTATATTCTTTTAATCTAGCCATAATTTTTTATGCCTCCTTTGCTTTTCTCGCCTCTTCTATAGATCCTTTAATAAGAATAGGACAAATATCTTTTATTTGTGCTTTGAGTTTTTCACATATTTTTATACGCTCTTGATAACAAGTATATATATCAATAATACTTTGCTGAACACTCACATCAGGTAGAGGAATGGATATTTCCTTCATATCTTCAAAAGTAAAAATATCTCTAGTTGTCCCAAATGATATAAAGCCCGCATATCTTTGTGTTTCAGCACGATTTAGCCAAAGTAATAGATATTGGGGTAATAATTTATCCGTATTAATTACCTCAAATACTTGATACGAGTTAGATACTACACAGTCAGGACCTTCTCGCAAAGCAATCGGAAGTTTTGTATTATGAGCTTTCATAACTTTATTAAATGCAAATTGTCCTGTCCTAACCACACTACCATTCGCAGAATCCTCGGCAACCCTTTTGGGTTCTATGAAAATATGATCTACATTAACTCCCTGAAATAGAGTGATTGCATTACCTTCGTTCTTTTCGTTTCTTTCTTCAATATACGGACCAATGGGGTCACAAGGTATTTGTCTCCTTAACGCTTCAATATAAGCGTCACAAACAAGTTTCAAATCCTCCAAACCACGCTCATAGCTTAGTTGATTTGAAAGCATTGCATTGTAGACTTTGGCATATTTTTGTTGGATCTCAATATCTGGTAATGTCAGTTCAATTGCTTGTACATCTTCCCAATTATAGAATTCTGTAGAACTTCCCCAAGAGTTGGTAATGACAAATCTATCAAATTCTGGGCGATTAAAAAAAATGTATAACCATCTAGCATTCAAAAGTGTTTTACAATCTTCTCGAATTCGAAACACAACATAGTCTTCTGTACAAATAACAGGTTCTTCTCCATCATTATAAGCAATGCTAAATTTAGATCCGTTTCTTGATGTTCTATGATTAAAAACAAAATCTCCAGGATAAACAATTTGAAATTTACTCAAATCTCTGCCGTTAAGATCTGCCTTGGTAGACATCATTTTCTTTTGGTTGTTAACTCCTCGAACATCGTCAATGCCAAATAACAAATCCGTGTTCTTATTCGAGCATAATTCTAAAAAAGTTCCAAGAATACATTTAGTCAATCCCATATCCAATCCCCCTAAATGCATCTTCCAGCATCTGCTGTGAATTTTTTTCCTGTTTCACTACTTCCTGCATTTCAGCCTGAATACGAGACATTTCCTTTTCATAATCAATCTCTAAATCATGGTCAATGAACTCAATATATTTACTAGGCGTTAATGCCCAGTTGTTCCTTTCAATCTCATCAATATTAATTGATCGGTATAATTCAGGAGATTCATAATTACTGCCATCTGTCCCTCTGTTTTGCCAAGTATGATAGATATTAGCAGCACTTTCAATCTGTTCAGTAACTAAACGGACTTTCTTTTTGTTTTCACCCTTTACAGGATTTTCAGTCCAAGTACGTAAATCCATTACTAAGATTTCGTGTTCTCGATTACGTATATCTCTTCCGTGATATTTTCCACCCTTTTTATTCTGATTCAAGATCCAAAGAGTAACACTGATATCAGTAGTAATAAATAACTCTCTTGGAAGAACGATAATAGCTTCAACCTTATCATTCTGAATAAGTTTTTTGCGAATTTCCAATGTATCACTGTCATTCAATGCCCCATTTGCAAGTAAAAAACCGGCAACGCCATCCGCTGGTTTTAAGTGAGAAAGCATATGTAAAATCCACGCATAATTCGCATTACTTTCAGGCGGTGTTACATAATTTGCCCAGCGTGCATCATTCTTCAAATTCTCATTATACCAACCTTTAAGATTGAACGGCGGATTCGCCATAATATAGTTAAAATACAATCCCTTATGTAAATCGTGAGTAAAGGATGAGTCTGCCTCACCCCCAAGGTTATGACTAATACCGCGAAGTGCTAAATTCATTTTAGCAAGGCGGTATGTCGCAGGTTCTTTTTCCTGTCCATAAATATTGATACTATTAAGATCCCCCTGTTTTGATTTCACAAGTTCTGCACTCTGAATGAACATCCCCCCAGAACCACAAGCAGGATCATAAAGCGTTCCTTCAAATGGTTCAATCATAGTTGCAATAAGTTGAACAACATCGTGAGGGGTATAGAATTCTCCTTCTTCCTTTGTTGCGTTAACTGCAAATTCCTTTAGAAAATATTCATACACATATCCAATTAAATCTTTTTCCTCTCCAAATGCCTTATGACTAATTTTGTTCACTTCATCAACGATTTTCTTTATATCATTCGCAGCCAGATTACGTGCTGTAAATGTACCTTTTACAAAACATCCTTTTAATTGGGGATCTTCTTCCTCCAGTCTTTGTAATGCTGTATCAAGTGCAACATTTAACTTTGGGGCAGGAGTATTGATAATCGTTGACCATCTGGCTTCTGGAGGCAAATTGTATGTACCGTCTGCAAATGTAGCATCATCAAAGAATGCTGCTCTAATATTTTCATCTTCTGGATCTAGCCCCTGTTCTTTAAGTGTCTGCTTTAATTTTTCAACTCCATCTTCATATTTTTCTCCAATAAATCTAAGAAATACAAGAGTCAACATCATATCTCTTTTTTCAAAAAAAGATCCCGAATTACGAGCCGCACGTAAGTAATCTCTGCAGTTAAATAAGATACTATCTATATTCAATGTTTTTTCAACGTTTTTCTTCGCCATGTAACTTTTCCTCTCTTCATTCGCAACAATTATATACTACGATCTGTTTAACCAATTATCCACTATGATTTTTCGTTACTTTTTATTATATCATCGAATTTAATAGATTCCAAATCAAATTTAAGCATTTCAGCCTGATATAGCAACAAATATAATCAGTCCTGAGAGCAGCCATGCCCCTCATCTTACCTGCCACGCTACCGCTTACTCCCCTCAGCTCGATTCCGCTTCGCTCCATCTCGCTGTATGTTGTCGCCGAGCACTTCCATTAAGAAATACAGCATCCGGCTGATTCAGCCGGATGTCTACACACAAGAAAAGGATGAACCGTTTCATGCAAGCATGACGGCTCATCCTTTTCTTGTGTGACATCTGCTTCGCAGATACGGTATTTACTTATGTCGTGTTTGGATCGTTATCACTCAAACTCTTGGGCTGAGAGATTTGTCTGGCTGTTTATCAGTACACATTTGTGTGTTTTATTCTTCATATTCATCTTATTTCGCATTTTTGTGTACCTCGTCTAATATTTTTAGAGCCAAAATAGAGCCATTTTTTAACACACAATTGTATTTATCGCAATTGATGCGGCATTGGCTGCAGCACGTGAATCTCCAGGTGTCTTTCCTAATGTAATCATATATCTATCATCACCATGGAAATATAATTTGTTATGTTTATTTTCCCGACTAATAAATCCCAATTCAATTAATCTTTTTTTGTCTTTTGAACTAATTCTATCTACTTGACTTAATATATTTTTCAGTTCTCGTTCTAATTCTTCTCCTTTTCCAATAATCTCATTGCTCTCCAAAAGTGCTTTTAATACATGATATTTTCTCCAACCTACTTGGTTTGGATCAGTATCCATTTGCGACTTTTCATTCTGCAGCAATCCCATAATCATATCTTTAATTTCTCCATCATAAAACTCTGTTTCATCACACTCAAATACTATATTGCCATGCTGCTCTCTTCTTTTATTTTGAAACGCATATTCATAATTCTGAACCTTGCTTCTAAGCTCATTAAGTTCTGCTTCCATCTCTTCCACTATTTGAGCATGCTCATTTTCCTTAATTTTAAGTATTTCTTCACATGCATTTTCCAGTTCTGAATTTTGTTGTTGATTCTGCCTATATTGAGCTAACAAATTTTGATATCTAATAGTTCCCCATGTATATTTGTCTTCCACTTTAACTTGTGCCAGTCTCCTACATAAAGAATTGACTATCTTCACTCTAAATGAATTTCCATTTTCAAACTCGTCTGGTATAAATCTTGAACCAACTTTATCAGTATAATAAATATGTACAGCACCATTAAATGGATTAATTCCATCTGTTTTTTCTTTCAACTTTGAAGATAATTCCGTACTGTCCTCAACCATTACATGTGCAGTTCCAGCCAAATCTTTTGCCAACTCATTTGTATCCAAAATTGTATTATTATCAATAAACTTTTTTGTTACATATACAACTGGAAGTAAATATTTTGTTTTTCCAGATATAATTTTTTCTGCTTTCTCCAAATTATCCTCTTTTATAAGAAATGGTTTATCTGAGATTGGCAAATCATTATCCATTGCTCCGTATCCTAACTTCAATATCGTTTTCATTAATCTTGGACGATTAAATTTTCTGGATACATAACTCTCCTTATCCGCTGCATCACGTGCCAATCTCACTAATATTATATTATTTATGTCGCCTTCCTCATAAACAAAATCATTCGTCCAAATAACATTCTCATCATCTCTATTTTCCAATCTTAATGCCAATATTTTTTTATCAATAGATTGAACAATAGATAGTTTCTGCTTTTCCGTCTCTATTTCATATAGTGGTTCACCATTCCAACATATTGAATTAAATCCATAATGTGGACTACCATTAACCCAATCAAATGCCAATTCAATGAATTTTTCCATTGTTAATTCTTTATTCACATAAAACTTTGTAGAAAATATAATCATACCCTCTTCTCCTTTGTCATTTATTAATTAAATTTATTTCCTTGCTTTCTTATTATTAGTTTACCATAGAATAATCTGTTTTCCAACATAATACCGCTTTTATAGATATTTTTCAAAGCATGTAGGATTACAATTGATGTGAGATATCTAAGGCTACCCTCATCTTACCTACTGCGCTACCGCTTATTATCCTCCTCAGCTCGATTCCGCTTCGCTCCATCTCGCTGTATGTTGTCGCCAAATACATAAATTCAAATTCAGCATTCGGCCTATCAGCCGAATGTCTCTATACAACAAAAGAGAGGATACTCACATGCAAGCATGTGTATCCTCTCTTTGTTGTATGACATCTGCTTCGCAGATGCTGTATTTGATTTTATGTGCTTGGCTCGTTATCATTCAAACTCAATCGTTCCAGGCGGTTTACTCGTCAGATCATACATTACACGGTTTACGCCCTTTACTTCATTTATAATTCGTGTCATAACTTTCTGCAATACTTCAAATGGAATCTCGGAGCAATCAGCGGTCATGAAATCGCTGGTATTGACTGCACGGAGTGCGATTGCATAATCGTAGGTACGCTCGTCGCCCATAACACCGACACTACGCATGTTGGTCAGTGCTGCGAAATACTGTCCAAGGTTCTTGGCAAGTCCTGCCTTGGCGATCTCCTCGCGGTAAATGTAATCTGCATCCTGCACGATTCGAACCTTATCTGCGGTTACTTCACCGATGATACGGATGCCAAGTCCCGGTCCTGGGAATGGCTGACGGTATACGAGGTATTCTGGAATACCAAGTTCCAATCCAGCTTTTCTTACTTCATCCTTGAAGAGCAGGCGGAGTGGTTCGATGATTTCCTTGAAATCAACATGATCTGGAAGTCCACCTACATTGTGGTGGCTCTTGATCACTGCAGACTTTCCAAGCCCAGACTCGATCACGTCTGGGTAAATCGTTCCCTGTACTAAGAAGTCAACCGCGCCGATCTTCTTTGCCTCTTCCTCGAATACGCGGATAAATTCTTCGCCGATAATCTTACGTTTTGCTTCTGGCTCGGTAACACCGGCTAATTTCTTATAATAACGCTCCTGTGCATTGACACGGATAAAGTTCAGCTCGTATGGGCCATCCGGGCCAAATACTGCCTCTACTTCATCGCCCTCATTCTTACGAAGTAAGCCATGGTCAACGAACACACAGGTAAGCTGCTTTCCTACTGCCTTTGAGAGAAGAACGGCTGCCACAGATGAATCAACGCCTCCAGACAGAGCACACAATACCTTTCCATCTCCAACCTTCTCACGGATTTCACGGATGGTTGTCTCAACGAACGAATCCATCTTCCAGTCACCGGAGCATCCACACACATTATAAACGAAGTTTGACAACATCTTCTGTCCTTCTTCGGTATGCATAACCTCTGGATGGAACTGTGTCGCATACAATTTGCGTTCCGAACATTCCATTGCTGCAACCGGACATACAGGTGTTTTCGCAACAACCTTAAATCCCTCTGGTGCCTTTGAGATATAATCCGTGTGGCTCATCCAGCAAATTGTCTGCGATTTTACTCCCTGGAAGATAGCACTGCTATTATCGACATCCACCTCCGTTCTGCCATACTCGCTGACCGGTGCAGTTTCCACTGTACCTCCAAGCATATATGCCATCAACTGCGAGCCATAGCAGATTCCAAGAATTGGAATTCCCAAATCAAATATTTCCTTCTGATAGCGTGGCGACTCATCGCCATACACACTATTCGGACCACCCGTGAAAATGATTCCCTTTGGATTCATTTCCTTGATCTTGTCGAGCGACAAGGTGTACGGATGCACCTCTGCATACACATTACATTCACGGACACGACGTGCGATCAACTGGTTGTACTGACCACCAAAATCAAGCACGATAATCATTTCCTTATTCATGTGCGTCTCCCTTCTTCTCTATACTTATTGTATTTCATATCTTATAATCACGCCATAGCGTAATGACCTGCACACGCATCAGCGTGCTTCATTATATCATGTGTTGTAACCACGATTATATGGAATTACTCATCCTCTATTCTATAAGAAAATAAGCAAGAGTCCCATCTTTCGATAAAACCCCTGCTTATTATACTAATTATTCAGCATCTCTGCAATAACTTCCTGAGCTTTTTGTAACTGTGTATCATCTGCACGGTCAATATTGACTGCGGATGTCTGTCCATCCGGAAGCTCTACCTCATAATCCGGGGTTATTCCCTTCTTATGAATATCATTGCCATTTGGAGTGAAATACTTTGCAATCGTAAGCTTCACAGCTGTTCCATCGGAAAGCGGAATGACCGACTGAACAATTCCTTTACCGAACGTCGTTGTGCCAACTAATTTTGCCTTACCGGAATCCTGCATTGCACCAGAGAAAATCTCAGATGCGCTGGCACTGTTACCATTTACAAGTACAACCAGCGGAATATCCACGCTGTGCTTTCCACTATCCTTGTACTCGCCAATCACATTTCCATCACGATCCTTCGTAGATACAATCACACCATCATCCATAATATAATCGCACATATCAACAACCGCTGTCAGAAGTCCGCCTGGATTATCTCGCAGATCAATAATCGCTGCCTTGGCACCATTTGCCTGTACTTCATCCATGGCATCCTCAAATTCCTGTGCCGTGTTATCATTAAACTGTGTAACTGCGATATAACCGACCTGATCATCCAACATTTCATTTTCCACCGTATAATTCTCCACCGTACGGCGTTCTACATCAAACTCCAGATAATCCGGTTCACCCTGACGATAAATCTTCAAATGTGCCTTCGTACCTTCTTTCCCACGAATCATATCTACAACCACAGAAAGTTCCTGATCGGTAATCTCCGTGTCATCTACCTGTACTAAGACATCGCCTGCCTTAAGTCCGGCTTCCTCTGCCGGGCTGTTTTTGATCGGACGCACAATCTCCACACGCATATCGGAATTCATCGTCACAACTGCACCAATACCAACATACTCACCGGAAGTATCTTCCTGTAACTCAGCATACTCTTCCTTTGTATAATATACAGAATATGGATCATCCAGACCTTCCATAATTCCGTCATATAATGCCTCTTCCTGCTTATCCCGGTCAACATCAAAATAATAATACTTATCAATCAGAGAATTGATTTCATCCACCTTTTTTGCTACCGAACTGTCCTCCCACAGATCCGATGCAACAACGGACTCCGAATTTGACGGTGTTCCATCCGTTTCTGTCTGTACATCGATGGACTCCCGTGTATTTTTCTTCGACTCGGTCTGCTCACTACAGCCAATACAAACTACAGATAACATAGTTGCCAGAACCAAAGCCCATAGTTTTTTCATATTCTTTTTCACGTCTAGTTTTACACTCCTTTTATCTTGCGCTTCATCTTACTGTAAATAAGGCAATGGGTCAACATAACTACCATTGATTCTTAATCCAAGATGACAGTGTGGACCGGTAGAATTTCCGGTACTTCCCGCAAGTGCAATAACCTGTCCACGTGATACGGTTTCTCCAACGCTCACACACAGGCTTGAGTTATGCATATATGTTGTCGACATAGAAGCGCTATGCGCAATTGTCACATAATTTCCCATAGAACTTGAATATGCTGCCGCAATCACCGTTCCAGCCTCGCATGCTACAATCGGTGTTCCAGCCGGACATCCAATATCCAATCCCTGATGATATCTTGAACCGATACCACCAGGACTCTCTCTCGGTCCAAATTTGGAAGTAATAGTTCCGCCAGTTGATACCGGCCACTGTAAACTGCCACCCGTATACGTAATCTGTACATCGGAAGGTGCGGTGTTTCCTGCTGCAGCCGCCGCTGCCTGTTGCTGTCTGTAAGCCTCCTCTGCAGCCGCGATTGCCTGATTTGTTGCCTCGATATCTTTCTCCAGTTCTGCAATCGTTGCCTCATAATCACCGATAGATGATTCATAATTAGCAACCTGCACCTGCTTGCCTTCAATCATAACCTCAACAGCTGCTTTGTTGTCTTCCACTTCCAGTTTAATATCTTCGACATCCTGCAGATCCTGTTCCAGACCTGCCTTTGTATCTGCAATTGTCTGACGTGTTTCAACCAGATCATCAAACATATTCTTATCATAAGAATAAATCTGATCCGCATACTCCGTCTGATTTACAATATCTGAAATATCAGATGTTGAAAAGAGAACATCCAGATACGATGGATTACCATTTTCGTACGAATACTTGATTCGTTCCTTCATCGCCGCATACTGTTCCTGTTCCTTTTCCTGCGCTGCTGTAAGCTCAACCTGTTTTGTCTCAATATCGGATTCGAGCTGTGCCTGCTGTGCCTCCAGATCAGTGATTTCATTTGTGTATTCTGTCACCTGCGCATCCAGTTCTGCTATTGCATCCAGAATCGAATTCTGTTCTTTCTCCAGCTGTGCAAGAACGGCTTCTGCCTCTTCCTTCTTGCTTTCTTTCTGATCCTTCTGATCCTTCAAGTCCGAAATACTAGTCGCATTTACTGTCATACTCATGCTTCCAGCTACAGCAAATGCAATAATTACTCTTATGAGCTTTTTACACTTCATATGCTTCCCTCCTAGACTTTCAAATGTTTCCGTGTTGTCAATAAACTGCCAATCAAACCAAGTCCGATACCAATACCCGCAGATAACGGAATCAAAACTGCAAAGATCTCCTTAGCCGGTACGAATGCAAATAAATTCTGAACCACAGAGAATCTGCCAATGATATATTGCACAACTGTATCATACATATAATAGATCAATACAAGCGGAATGAGCGAACCTACAAGACCAATTACCACACCTTCCACAATAAATGGTGCACGTACAAAAAAGTTTGTCGCACCAATCAGTTTCATGATACCGATTTCTTCCTTACGCACTGTAATACCAATTGTGATAGTATTGCTGATCAGGAAGATTGATACCAATAACAAAATAACAATAATTCCAATAGACGCATAGCTCACTACACTGTTCAATGCAGCGACGCCATCTGCTGTCACCTCAGAGCTCAGAACCTTACGAACGCCTGTCAGCCCCTTCAGATATTGTACAAACTCTGCCTGATTAGAAAGATCCTTCAATGTAATCTTATACGATGCACTGTTTTTCAAAGGATTGTCTCCCTGAAATGCATCTATCGCTGCCTGTGGGTCGTCGAATTTTTCTTCTGCATACTGCTTCCACGCCTCATCTGCCGAAATGAAATCCAATGTATTGACCTCATCACGTAAACGGATCTGCTGCCCGATCATCGTGATATTCTCATCGGTCACACCTTCATCAAAGAATACAGAAATCGTAACTGTATTCTCCAAATCCGTCATCGCAGTACGGAAATTCACAATCACACAATAAAATAAACCAAACAAGAACAGACAGGAAACGATTGTTCCGATGGATGCCAATGAGAACAAAAGGTTTCTTCTAATATTTTTAATACCCTGTCTGATACTATACATGAATGAACTAATCCTCATCGATATACCCACCTTTTTGCTCATCGCTGATTATTTCGCCATGCTTCAACGTAATTACACGTTTCTTCATCATATTGACGATTTCTTTGTTATGCGTTACAACCACAACGGTTGTTCCCTTCTTATTGACATCCTCCAGAAGTCGCATAATTTCCCATGAATTCTTTGGATCCAGATTTCCAGTTGGCTCATCCGCAAGCAAAATCTCCGGTTTATTTACCAATGCTCTTGCAAGTGCCACTCTCTGCTGCTCACCACCGGATAACTGCTTCGGAAATGATTTGTACTTATCTGCAAGTCCAACCAGTGTCAGCATCGCAGGCACCTGACGACGGATATACCGGCTCGGTGTCTCAATAACACGCTGTGCAAATGCAACATTCTCATATACAGTCCGGTCCTTCAGCAGACGGAAGTTCTGGAATACAACTCCGATCTTTCGTCGGATCTTTGGTATATTTTTTCTCTTTAATTTACTGTAATCCGTATCTGCCACCCGAATCTTACCAGAGGTTGGATCTAATTCCTTTAACAACAGCTTAATCAATGTTGTCTTACCAGATCCGGAAGATCCTACAATAAATACGAATTCACCTTTTTCTATTTTCAAACTCACATCGTTCAAGGCATACGTCTTACTAGCCGGATACCGCATCTTCACATGACTCAGTTCTAACATCTTACTATCTATCTCCTTTTTGGCATCTTTCCTAGTACTCTAGCGATTCCATATACTTCATGTATTTCACAACCATAAGGGCGATTTTAAATGTAATGGCATCTTCAAATACGCGAAGGTCAAGTCCGGTACTCTTCTGAAGTTTATCCAGACGATAAACCAGAGTATTTCGATGAATATACAACTGACGGGATGTTTCAGACACGTTCAAGCTGTTCTCAAAGAACTTATTGATCGTCATCAATGTCTCCTCATCGAACTCATCCGGTGATTTTCCATCAAAAATCTCCTTGATAAACATTTTGCAAAGCGGAAGCGGTAACTGATAAATCAATCGGCCAATTCCAAGATTGCTGTATGCAATAATCTTTCTGTCACTGTAGAAAATCTTTCCTACATCCAAAGCAAGCTTTGCTTCCTTATATGAACGGGATACTTCCTTGATCTCGTTGACAATCGTACCATATGCAACATTGACGGATGACATAGCTTCCGTATTCAGCATATCCACGATCACCTTTGCAGTCTTTCGCATATCATCATACGTTTCACTCGGTTTTACTTCCTTCACCAGAATGATATTCTTCTCATCCACCGCCGTAATGAAATCCTTTGTCTTGCTGGAGAACAGAGTTCTGACTGTCTCCAATGCATTGGTATCCTTCTCCGTCTTTGTCTCAATAATAAATACAATTCTCTTTACATCCGTCTCGATATGTAACTTTTTTGCACGATTATAAATATCTACCAAAAGCAGATTGTCAAGCAGAAGGTTTTTAATAAAGTTATCCTTATCAAAGCGTTCCTTGTATGCTACCAGAAGATTCTGGATCTGGAAAGTCGCCATCTTTCCAATCATATATACATCCTCGGCATCCCCTTTTGCCAGTATTACATATTCCAGTTCGTTCTCATCATACACTTTAAAGAACTGAAAGCCACGAATCACCTGGCTGTCTGCGGCGGATTCTGAGAATTTTACAACCTCATCCTCATATTCTTCCATTCCACGCATCGTTGTCGCAAGTATCTTACCTTCCGTATCCATCACGCAGAGTTCCACTCTTGTAATCGATTTAATTCCGGTAACTGTATCCTGCAGTATCTGATTCGAAATCATTCGTCCACCCCTATTCTTTGTTGTGAATTTTAAAAATTCTGTAACAAAATTGTAACATTTGTGTATTTCTCTGTCAATGTTAAATATTTTCCATACACTTAACATTACCTATACTCATACAAAGTACATTCTACACGAAAAATGCGAAAAAAAAAAGAGGAAACGCATAATTTTTATGCATTTCCTCTGAAAAATCACACTTTGTTCAAATTTTAGAACCAAGCACCTGACTAGTTGATGATGATCTCCTCTGTCTCCTTATCGAAGATGTGGATCTTGCTCAGGTCAAATGCGAACTGAACTGTATCACCAGGTCTTGCTGTTGTACGTGCATTTACTCTTGCTGTGATATCGAACTGATCGATTGTGAAGTACAGATATACTTCAGCACCAAGCATTTCGTAAATATTGATTCTTGCATCGATAACACTCTCAGGTGAAGACTCGATGAAGAGCTGCTCATCATGAATATCCTCTGGACGGATACCAAGAACAACTTCCTTATCAAGGAAATCACCGCTGATAAGCTTCTGAGCCTTAGCATCAGGAACCTTGATTGAGTGAGAACCGAACATAAGTAATACGTCTGCTCCAGACTTAACAACCTTACAATCGATGAAGTTCATAGGTGGCATACCCATGAATCCAGCTACGAACAGGTTGCATGGCTTGTCATACAGATTCTGAGGTGTATCAACCTGCTGGATGATACCATCCTTCATAACTACGATTCTTGTACCAAGAGTCATAGCCTCTGTCTGGTCATGTGTTACGTAAATGATAGTTGTCTGCAGTCTCTGGTGAAGCTTAGAGATCTCAACACGCATCTGAACACGAAGCTTAGCATCCAAGTTTGAAAGAGGCTCGTCCATAAGGAATACCTTAGGCTCACGAACGATTGCACGTCCCATAGCCACACGCTGTCTCTGACCACCTGACAAAGCCTTTGGCTTTCTGTCAAGCAGATGCTCGATATCAAGAATCTTAGCAGCCTCATGTACCTGCTTATCAATCTTCTCCTTTGGTACCTTTCTAAGCTTCAGACCGAATGCCATGTTATCATAAACTGACATATGTGGATACAAAGCGTAGTTCTGGAATACCATCGCAATATCTCTGTCCTTAGGCTCTACATCGTTAACCATCTTGTCACCGATCCAAAGCTCACCGGAACTGATATCCTCAAGACCTGCGATCATACGAAGTGTTGTTGACTTACCACATCCTGAAGGTCCAACGAAGATGATGAACTCTTTATCTTCAATATCCAAGTTGAAGTCCTTTACAGCGTTGAAGCCATTTGGATAAATTTTATAAACATTCTTAAGTTGTAAACTAGCCATTTTGATTTTTCCTCCTTAGATTTTAGCTATAATCATCTGACTCATGATGTTTGTATGATACACCAAACAGCCTGAAGTTGCCATATTACTATTCAACAAATAAGGTAGAAAAATATTGTGTAATTTGTATATGAAAATTTTTTTCATGTTTTTTTTGTGGATTTTTCACAAATTTTACACAAAGTATCCTAGTTATATTTTGTGAAACCTTCACCATAAGCCTCACGAATATCTCCAACAAAACAAATTGCCCGGTCATCCAGTTCATAAATTTTACGCTTGACATTTACCATTTCTTTCGAACTGAGTGCACAGAGCAGCATCTGTTTTGGACAGCCCGTGTAACCGCCCTGTGCCGGAACCCTTGTCACACCGCGTCCAAGCTGTCCGATGATATATTCCGCGACTGCTTTTTCCTCATTTGAAATAATATACATCAGCTTGGCACGATTCGGTCCCTCCAGCACAAAATCTGACACCTTTGTCATAACAAATAATACAATCAGTGCGTAAATTCCATTTCGAAGTCCGAAGACACCGATGCCAAATAAGATAATGATCCCGTCCACACCTGCCATCAATTTCGGAACAGATATATGCGAGATCCGCCGGTTCATAATCTGTGCTGCCATATCCGCGCCACCCGAAGATGCATTTTGCAGAAAAATCAATCCAAGTCCTCCACCCATGATTACACCGCCACACAGGCCATCTACCAGCACATCCCCTGTCAAAAGCGGCAACGGGCGGATCAGTCCAAGGAACACGGACAGACACACCGTCGCATAAACGGTTCGATAAAACGAAAGCTTTCCAAGTACTTTATATCCTATAAGGAACAGGGGGATATTGACCAGCACATTTACCAGCCACATCGGAATCCGAAACAGATGCTCCAGCAAAACCGCCAGTCCCGTCACACCGCCAGTCACAAGCTCCAGCGGATTAAAATATACAACCACAGAAAATGCCATCAGAAATGCTCCGACTGTCATCAATCCATACCGTTTACCTGTCATCCATCAAACCTCCAATCAATTTATTTTTTGACATAAAAAAGACTCCATACTGTATCTTAGTATGAAGTCTCCTGTACATTTTTATTCTCAACACTAATGATTGCTGTCCGATGCGCCAATGATGATAACAACATCATAACCATCTGTGGATTCTGTCACATTGCTTGTGACGGTTCCCACTTCATAGCTTGCATTCGCAAAATACTGCACCAGTTCTTTTCCTACACCATCTTCTCTTGCAACAATCTTGGTATCAGAAAGTGCTTCTGTATAATCGGATGCATTTGTATCCGCATATCCATTTGCATTCAGAGTATCGCACCAGCGTCCTGCAAGTCCGGCTATATCTGTGCTGTTCAGAACTAAAATTTTCTTATCCGTTGCGCTGACTGCTTCCGTCTCCTGAGCAGCTTCCGTTGTCTCCGCTTCCGTGGAAGGTGTGATTTGCAAATCATCCACCTGGGAATCTGTCAATGCATTCTGATCCAATGTTGTTGCCGGTGTATCCTTTGCAGTATTCCCTTTAAATACCTGCAATACAAAAAACGCACCAAATACAACAATCGCAATTCCTAATATAATAACAGCTGCCCGAAGTAACATCGAAAAGAACAATCCAACCGCCGTCTGCTGCTTTCTTCCACTCATAATTTTCTCCTATCTGCAATATACAACTTTTCTTGTAGTTCCTATGTTTCTGTTTTGCACATAATTTCAATACATTTGTCAAGTATAGCAAATGTTATTGTTTTTTTCAACCGTTTATAGCATAATCATAGTATGGTTTTTTTGTGAAAATTTTGCATCCTGCTATATATAATTTTTTATCAAGGAGGTTCTGTCCCTATGAAAACAGCACTTATTACCGGTGCTTCCCGCGGAATCGGCGAAGCCACCGCCTATCAGTTAGCAAAAGAATTCGACTGTGTTGCCATTGTGAGCCGGAATACCGACGGAAAACTAAATACCGTCGCGAATCAGATTCACACCACAACCAATTGTGAATGCATTCCATTTACCGGAGATGTGTCTGACTTCGCATTTGTCGAAGATTGCGTCCGGTCACTTGCCGCATCCGGGCATCCGGTCGATACACTCGTCAACAACGCAGGTATCTCGCTCGTCGGACTTTTTCAGGATCTGACTCCGGAAGAATTCGACCGCATCCTGCGCATCAATGTAACTTCCGTCTACAACACCTGCCATGCTGTGATTCCTAATATGGTACGAAACCAGTATGGACGTATCCTGAATATCTCCTCGGTCTGGGGACTGGTCGGTGCCTCCTGTGAAGTCGCTTATTCGGCAACGAAGGGTGCCATCAACAGTCTGACGATGGCGCTTGCAAAGGAGCTTGCCCCAAGTCATATCGCAGTCAATGCGATTGCTTTCGGTGCCGTGGACACGACCATGAACGGTCATCTGTCTGTCGAGGAGAAGAAGGCACTCTGCGAGGAAATCCCGGCAGAAAAAATGGCGGCTCCCAAAGAAGCCGCCGCCTGTATCTCTCATATTTTGGCAATGCCGGATTATATGACCGGCGAAATATTGAAATTCGATGGTGGCTGGATCTAGCCACCATTCCCCTTTTCCGAATTCTTTTCCAAACTCATTACGAATCCTTCTTACGCAGGTTTTTGATTGCTGTTGTAAGCTTGATCGGATTTCCGTAACGCAATGTCGAACTCCGGAAGATCTTACCGCCGATCACACCCATAAGTGCAACGGAAATATACAGAATGACCGCAGATACGATGATCTCCCATGTCTGTACATGTCCCATCGCCACGCGCGCAAACATGGCACTGTAAGAGCTAAACGGCAGGAAGGAACAGACTTTCATCGGTACACCGTCTACCTTGTCAAGCTGAAGCAGCACAACAAAATATACAATCATGATAATCATCTGCACTGATCCGGCGGACTTATTCAGATCCTCAATCTTCGATACCAGTGCCCCAAGCGCACCATACACAAACGCATAGAAGAGGAATCCGCCAATACCGAATACTGCAAATACAACCAATACATTGGCTGGGATATCCAGGAACATGCCAAGGTCAATGCTCCAGAAATCTTTATTGTACTGGTATGAACCAAGCAGACAGACAGCAATGATTCCGACCTGAAATACCGTTGCCACGGCACCTGCAAATACCTTGCCGAACAGCAGCGCCGTTGAATCGGTACTGGTAACCAGAATCTCGATGGAACGGTTGCTCTTCTCATTTGTAACAGAAGACGCAATACTCATGCCATACATGATGATGAGCATAAATATCAGGATCACAAGCACATAGCAATACCAGAAATTCTGTGTGCTGTCCTTGCCAAGGACATACTCATCATGGGTAATCTCCTTATATGACGCCTCCATGAATTCATTCAGATCCAGGTCATGCTTCTCACAGTAATCCAGCTTGACAAGCATCCCCAGATAGCTGTCAAAGACAGCTGCATCGGAATTATCCATGCTCTTGTTATATACATAATAATCGTAATCAGACAGCGAACGAACCGCAAATCCGGCGGCTGCTTTTTCGTCTTCAACCGCTTTTTTCAAAGCATCCTCACTGTCAAAGCTGACCAGATTTATTCCTGTTTCCATAGACCCCCATACCGAGCCATCCACGTCAATGATCAAATTTCCATCCGGATCGTAGACCCCGTATGTATGCTCTGCATCCGCCTCTGCGGAAGAATCCTCCTTTGAATTGCTGTCCTGAACGGTAGAATCCTTCTTATCTCCCGTAATTGCATCCTTGACACGCGGCACGAACATGATGCCCGCTGCCAAAACAGCAATCAGGATTGTGGAGATCACATATGACTTGCTCTTAAAATAGTTGTCCAGTTCAAACTTTAATATCGTGAAAAACTGTTTCATGTTATACCGCCTCCTTTGCTGCTTCTGTGTCCGGTTCTTCATCTCCGACACATGAGATAAAGATATCATTCAAGGATGGCTCATAGGCTCCAAACTGGTGAATTTCAACTCCTGCCTGTTTACAAATATCAAGAATCTGCCACATATCGGCCTGGGGTTTCAGTTCAAGCACCACGTACTTTTTAGTCACGCGCTCAACAGCTGCATAAGAAGACAGCTTCTCCCTACAGATATCAGCCAGCTCCTGTGGGCTGTAATTGTCCGCCGATATCGTCTTTCTGCCACGTCCGTACGTATCCTTGATATCATCGAGATGTCCGGACAATACGACATCGCCATGGTTAATAATTGCGATATCCTCGCAGAATTCCTCCACATAGCTCATCTGATGACTGGAGAAAATAACGATGCGGCCTTCGCGGATCAATTCCCGGATGACGTCCTTTAACACCTGTGCATTGACCGGATCTAACCCGGAAAACGGCTCGTCTAATATGACTAACTGTGGCTCACCGACCAGAGTTGCCGCAAGCTGTACCTTCTGCTGGTTTCCTTTTGATAATGTCTCTAAATTCCGGTCAATATATTCGGATACATGAAGACGATCCAGCCATTTCACTGTGCTCTCATTCGCCTGTTTCTTATTCATGCCCCTAAGCATTGCCAGATACACCATCTGGTCACGTACTTTCTTCTTCGGGTAAAGTCCCCGTTCCTCCGGCAGATATCCAACCTGGCTTGCCGTCGGACGAAATATTTCTCCATCAAGCATAATCTCGCCGGAATTTGCATGGAATACATCCATGATAATCCGGATAGTTGTCGTCTTACCTGCACCATTTCGACCAAGTAGTCCGAGTGCCCGTCCGCTCTCCACCGCGAAGCTGACCCCGTGCAGGATTTCTTTTTCCCCGAAGCTTTTTCTTATATCTTTTAATTCGAGCTTCATAACCTCTTCCTTCTTTCCTGTCTACCGATTTTGTTATTCCTACGTACTATACAAATCCGAAATTTTGTATAAAAATAACATGTTCCCAATATAGCAGAATCCATTGTCATTTACAACTATCTGCTCCTGCATTTCATCTGTCTGCCAGATAAAATGCCGGTCTATCGAAAACATGTTATGATCCGTCACCATGTATCCGCATGATGACCTGCATGCACATCCGCGCATATCTTTCTATTATTATCAACTGTTATGGCAGTGCATACTTCTGTTCATATGCACGATACTGTTCATCGTACCACTTCGCATCCTGCTCCTTCACTTCTTTGCGGTGCTCATGTGCATCGAGTTCATCATCCTCCACCTGAATTACACAGGTAGCAATATTCGAGCAGTGATCGGAGATACGCTCATAAGTATCCGAGATATCTGACAGGCTCAGTCCAAGCTCAATCGTACATTTGCCTTTACGCAGACGCTTGACATGTCGTTTCTTGAGTTCTTTGTTCATATCGTCCATCAACTCTTCCAAAGGCTGTACAAGTGCCGCCTTATAACGGTCATTTTGCTCAAATGCATTAACTGTCATCGTCAGGATATCTTTGAGTGCCTTGCTGTAGACAGCAAGCTCATCCATCGCCTTCTTCGAGAAGATCAGTTCTTTCTTATGCATCTGTTCCACTGCCAGCAGTATATTCACAGCCAGATCCGAGATACGCTCGATATCTCCCAGCGAATGAAGCATCAGTGACAGACGGTGTCCATCTTCCTTCGAAAGATCTTTCGTAGAGAGCCGGAGCAGATACGTGCCAAGCTGATCCTCGTATTTGTCGACGGTATCCTCTTCCTTGCGGATCCGTTCCGCTATCTCCTCATCGTATGCGGTAAGCAATCCAACTGCGCGGCCAACGGATTTCATAGAGAGCTCTGCCATCGCAGAAGCCACCTTCTGGCACTGCATAATCGCAAAACCAGGTCTCTCTAAGAATACTGGATCCAGAAGCTGCAGTACCTTGTCATGCTTGCTAAGCTCGTCTTCTTCCTCGTCATCATCCTTGATGGTCTTGACAGCAAGAAACTCCAGGAATCCGGAAAGCGGAAGCAGCACAATCGTTGCTGCAATATTAAAGATCGAATGGATCGTTGCAATTCCTACCTCATTTGCTGCCTGCGGCAAGAATGCATAATGTACAAATGCATTGGAGATATAAAATACTAACATGAACACAACCGTTCCAATTACATTAAAGTAAAAATGAACCGCTGCCGCACGTTTCGCGTCCTTACTTGCTCCCACACTTGAAATCATGGCAGTCGTACAGCTGCCGATATTCTGTCCCATAATGATAGGGAGGGCAAGTGCATAGGAGACTGCACCTGTGGAACAAAGTGCCTGCAAAATACCTACGGACACAGAGGAAGACTGCATGATTGTCGTCAATACAAAGCCTGCAATAACTCCGAGAAGCGGATTCTCAAACTTCGTCAGAATCTGTGTGAACTGCGGAACATCCTTGAGCGGTTCCACTGCCGAACTCATTGCGGTCATACCATACATCAAAATCGCAAAGCCAAGCAAGATTGTTCCGATGTTATGTTTCTTCTCACTCTTGCAAAATACAACTAAAATCGCTCCGATTACAGCCAGAATCGGTGTAAAAGAGGTCGGCTTCAGCATCTGAAGGAAGAAGCTTCCTCCGTCAATACCGGACAGTGACAGCAGCCACGAGGTTGCCGTTGTACCAATATTCGCACCCATGATAATACCGACTGCCTGATTGAGCTTCATGATACCGGAGTTAACAAAACCAACGACCATAACCGTCGTCGCTCCGGATGACTGGATGACTGCCGTTACACCTGCGCCAAGCAACACAGCAGACCACTTATTGGAGGTAAGGCGTTCCAAAACCTTTTCCAGCTTACCACCCGACATCTTCGCTAATGCGTCTCCCATTATATGCATACCGTACAGAAACAATGCGAGACCACCAACCATGGATAGAACGTCAAAAATATCCATCTTTTTCTCCTATTCTCTTTATTGACATTTTTAAAGCCGGTCTGCTGGATTTTACCCAAAATTCACCTAATTTTTACAGTTTCCGGTCTTTAACAATAATACAACCTTAAAGAGGTCTCCGTCAATCATTATTTCCACTTTGCCGTTCTGTAATTCCATCAGGCTCTGCGCAATGGATAGTCCTAATCCATTGCCCTCTGTATTTCTTGAACGGTCACCACGGACAAACCGTTCCTTTAATTCATCGCCGGAGATGTTGAGTGGTTCCCTCGAGATGTTCTTGAAGGTCACTGTGATTTCTCCCTGTTCTGCCTCATCAATATCGACGTATACCCGGCTGTTTGGCTGGGCGTACTTGATGATATTTCCGATCAGATTGTCGAACACGCGCCACAGATGTCTGCCATCTGCCATGACATGGCAGTCTGCCTGTGCGCCATATTTCTTCGTCAGATAATTCGTCACTACCGGTTGCAGCTTACATGCCGCAAGCCGCTCTTCGAATTCTCCGAGTGCCTGTTCTAAAAGCATTTCCACATCGGTCGGCTCCATATGCACTTCCAGATTACCCGTAGATGCTTTGCTTGCCTCAATCAGATCCTCAATCAGCTTCTTAAGCCTTGCAGACTGCCTCTGCAGTACCTCCAGATATTCTGCTTCCTTGTCACTTAAATCTCCCTCCTTGGAGAGAATATCCACGTAATTGATAATAGACGTAAGCGGTGTCTTGATATCATGGGAGACGTTCGTGATAAGCTCCGTCTTCATCCGCTCGCTCCTCATCCGCTCTGCCACTGCCACGCGCACGCTGTCCTGAATACAGTTTAATGTCTCGCCATGTGCCGCAAATTCCGGCAGCATATGTGTCGTGTCGATCTTATAATCGGTCTCACCGTCTGCAATCTTCTTTGCACCATCCTTCAACCGATACATCTGCACGATCACGCGGATCACGAATACCGCAAGCAAAACCGCGCATACCAGATCCAGCACGATTGCCAGTCCGGCAGAACCGCTTGCAGCCACGAGAATAAACCGGAGCAGTGCGATTCCTGCCAATCCGCCAATCCATTTCCAATAGAGGTTAAAATGTCTTCCAAGGAAACGGAATGTATCCCGGAGCTTGCCAAACACCCATTTCACAAGCCGCACAAGCAGTTTACAAAGCCGCCAGATCAATGTGTTTGCAAACATTGCCCAGCCATCTGCCTTCATCCTGGTCGATGTCGTCATAAGAAATGGTGGGAAAAGGACTGCCACAACCGCTACGAAAATCCCGATGCCGATAATCTCTTCCATCGTGGAATATGTATACCAGATCAATACATTCTGCGCAACGGCAATCAGTGCAACTGTAAGATACAGAAATATATCATACGGAATCCGGTCAAATGCATTGCAGGTAATCCCTGCCTGTCCTCTCCGGTGTCCGGATGCTGCAATCAGAAATCCTCCCATAATAATCATACAGATCAACGATACACCAAACAACCCGGGTGCCGCCTTCACGACTGGTCTGCAATAGTGAAGCACGATAGACTCTGCATACATATCTTCCGCTGTCAAATCAGATTTTACATATCCGTATAATGTATAAGAAACCGGAACACTCTGTTCCACTACCTGCGAAACCGTCCCGTCATCTGACAGAGTCATTTCCTGATATTGAATATTCCCTTCTCCCAGTTTTTTCGTCGCACGTTCCAACGCTTTCACGTACCCTGCATCATTGGACAGGTAATAAACGAAATTCGTATTTATCAACTGCACATATGGATTCCGGTTGTCATAATCGCAATTAATTTCCAGATCGTTAAAGGTTATATTACTCCAATCCCAGTACTGGTCCCGCACTGAACTTGGAACTTCCCGGTTAGAAGAAAACGCTGTATCATCTTCATCATATACGCACCAGTCGTCATAGCTGTATTCGTCCGGTACATAATTATCTTTCCAAAATGTAATTATATCCGACAGAGAAAGTTTGTAACGAGCCTCTGTCGTTCCGGTAAATATCTCCGTCTGCTGCGGCAGCACGGCATGGAACTGGTACCCCGCCGATTCATAATTCGCAAGTCCCGGATATTTCTTCACATCATCCGGTACGACCCGAAAAAAGAAATTGCTGTTTTTCTCATCAAAATAATCCTCATAATACCGGATGACATGGTTTTCACCGGTCGCCTCCGCATCCTGTATTTCCTGCAGATATTCCTGATAATATGTCTGCACACTGCTTGCGGATTCCTCTACCAGCTGACTCATATACTCATCATAGACGGCATCCGCCTGTGTCTGTCTGGAATTACCATAGGAAAAAGCCATTACTACAACAAACCCGGAAACCACAACCGTAAGGATCGATACTGCAAGCACAATCGCAGCCGCTGTCTTTGCCACTGCACTTTTCTTTAATTTGTCCATTTTATCATTCCTTCCCAAACATATACCCTTGTCCCCAGACTACCTTGATGTAGCGCGGTTCCGAAGGGTCTGCCTCGATTTTCTCACGCAAGTGGCGAATATGTACCGCAACGGTGCCCTCCTGTCCGAACGGTGCATCCTCCCAGACAGCCCGGTAGATATCCTTCGGTGCATAGACCGTATTCGGATGTTCCATCAGGAATTTCAGGATTGCATACTCTGTTTTGGTGAGGTTTACCATATCTCCGTCAATCGTAACCTTCTTCGCCCTGTCATCCAGACAGACGCCGCCGATGGTAAGCGTATCCGCTTCCGGTTCCTTCGGAACATTTCCGCCAAGCATCATGTAACGGCGCAGCTGTGCTTTTACTCTTGCGATCATAACAACCGGGTTAAATGGTTTGGTAATATAGTCGTCGGCGCCAACCGACAAACCAAGGATCTTATCTGTATCTTCACTTTTCGCTGTGAGCAGAATGACCGGAACATTGGACGTCTTGCGAATCTCGTTCATCGCTGTGATACCATCCATCACCGGCATCATGATGTCCATCAGTACAAGCTGCACATCACCGGTTTTCAGCTTCTCACATGCCTCCTGTCCGTTGTACGCTTTCGTCACCTGGTACCCTTCTGCAGACAGGTAAATACCAAGTGCCTCCACGATATCCTTCTCATCATCACAGACTAAAATGTTATACATATGTCTCTCCTCTTCCCAATCGGTAATCTCCGACCATACAGGTATCCCTGTTGTTATGATACCTGTATTATCGCAAAATGAATTTTAAGATACTAGATTTCATATATTTAAGATTTTATTAAGAACGTTACATTTCTTTTCGATCCTGCAATACCGGAAATGCCTTGCGGATCTTTACCACATCGTTTTGTATGTCATATACGAGCAGTTTTTCTTCCTTACAAAGTGCATCCGTAAGTCGGATTTCCTTTGTCGGCACAAGCAGGCTGCCCTCCGGCGCATATATACCGGAATCCCCGGAATAATACTGTCCGTCCATATCTCCGCAGCAATTGATACCTGCCACATAGCACTGATTCTCGATGGCACGTGCAGCAAGAAGTGTCTTCCAATGTGACGTACGTGCTTCCGGCCAGTTCGCAGGCACGATAAAAAACTCTGTCTCCGGCACCATCGCCCGGAACTGTTCCGGGAAGCGGAGATCATAGCAAATTGCAAGTCCTGCCTGAAATTCTCCGAGCCTTCTGGTACAAAGCTTCTCTCCACCACGGAAATGTGCATGTTCTTCCCCATAGGAAAACGGATGAATCTTGGCATAATCCATTGCAATTTTTCCATCCGGTGTCACGATTGAATAATGATTCTCGCAGAGAGGTTCGGTCTTTTTCACCCAGCCAATGCCGATTGTCCTGTGGTGCCGCTTTGCAAGTGTTTTTATCTGTTTAATCGTCCAGCCGGTTGTTGGTAGGTTCGTCATATCCGGAGTGCTATCCATTTGCGTACGCGATGATATCTCAGCATCCGATTGACAAATTTCTGCCGTCACATCAGTATGCATCGAGAATCCCGTCAGACTCATCTCTGGGAACAATACGATCTCCGCGTCCGCGGCTATCACAAATTCCTCTGCCCGGCCGAGATTCGCCTGTTTGTCTTCCCATAAGATATTCGTTTGTGCCAGTGCAATCCGCATACGCTGTCTACCTCCACACTTTTACCACTGTCCCATCACTTTATGCATAAATGCGCCAACCTCTTCCCAGGCGCGCTTTGACTCCGGTATCACTGTGCCGCTCATCTGAAACACATGAAACATACCTTCATATACTGTGAATCGTACCGGAACGCCTTGTTCTTTTGCCTTCTTCGCAACCGATACCGCATCATCATACAACATCTCATGCGTCCCGACCTGGATCAGCATCGGTGGAAATCCGGTAAAGTTACCATACATTGGAGAAATCAAAGGGTTCTTCGCATCATTTTCCCCGATATAAGGGCTGTGCAGCAGCATCTCACCACCGCCATCCGCACCAAATACCGGATCGATCTCCCGGTTCTTCGTATACGATTCTCCCGTGATTGCCAGATCCGTCCACGGTGACATTGCCACCAATCCTGCCGGCATCGGCTCTCCGTTTGTGCGCAGTTCCATGCAGAGTGCCATTGCGAGACCACCACCAGCGGAATCACCTGCAACGATAATCCGTTCTGATTCATAGCCTTTATCACGCAGCCATTTGTATGCAGCGACTGCATCTTCTAATGCCGCCGGAAATGGGTGCTCCGGTGCCAGCCGGTAATCGATGGAAAGCACTGCCGCACCACTGCTGATCTCGGCGTAAAGTCCTGCCATCTTCCGGTACTGTCCCTGTAATCCGGACATATACCCACCGCCGTGAAGCTGCAAGATCACATAGGGATTCTCTGATCCGTTCCATGTCAGATATTCCATCTTGAACAGTCCCATGTCGATATGTTCCACGGAAAGGTGCTCCGGGTATTCAAATTCTGTGTTCTGGATGGATTTCTCCTTTTTTCTCTGCCATGCCTGCTTTAAAACCGGGTTTTGGTTGACCATGGCTACGATATCACGCATCAGTTCTGCGCGGTGACTTGTCTTGTCGTTCTCCTTCATACATACCTCTCTTTTTATTTTTATTGCGAGCTGCCATCTACTCTACACCTATCCATGTGGTGTGTCGCGCATTCCCAAATATGCAATGTCTTGAAGCAAACAAGTTCTAGCCACCCTGATAAAATCATTCCAACCGTACGCAACCGCCGCCAATTCGCCATCCTTGGCTCAGTGGCGGCTTGTTTGAACATCGTGTTCAAACATTGCTGATATTCCACAGCGCGTCAAGAACTTCTAAGCTTCAAACATATGCATATTTATGAATTTCGCGACACACCACATGATAAGCGTATTTCTCGCTGGCACCTCGCAACTAATCATATAAACTATACGGATGGATGAGTTTGTACGGTCAAGACAAGTCAGCCATCCGCTTGCCTTCTTTTATTCTTCTATAACGAAACTACACACGGAAGCGGCGGTTTAGTTCGAGCGTAGTGCTTCGTCCACCGATCATGAAGATCCCGAAGAGCTGGACGAGTACGGTGAATACTGCAACCAGTGTCAGAGGCTTCCATGTGACAACTTCCAGGCTGACCAACAGCAGCTCAATGGCTGCGATCAGGGTCAGTTCGAGCTGCGGCATAATATAGCTTCGCCAGTCGCGGCGGCGCACCATCATAAATACAAAGATTGTAATATTCGTTGCAATCACGACAACCGGAATTCCGATATTGACCGACCAGCCTTCATAGCCAA
This sequence comes from Wujia sp., assembly GCF_056872695.1. Classification (NCBI taxonomy): domain Bacteria; kingdom Bacillati; phylum Bacillota; class Clostridia; order Lachnospirales; family Lachnospiraceae; genus Wujia; species Wujia sp. Next base: position 164,855 of record NZ_DBMFCD010000003.1, read on the forward strand.
GAGAAAAATCGACCGCAAGCACAAGTGCCATGCTGATCAATCCCTGAAATATGATTTTTTGCTGTTCATCTGCAAGTGGCTGTGCAGTAAACGTAAATGTAAAATACAGATACGCAATTCCTGCAAGACTCACCAGCGACCAGCGAACACCATGGTACGTCATATAATTGACAATTCCAAGCACGATTACTCCGACAACTACGCAGAACGTCACGATGCGGATTGCCAGACGCATCCGTTGCTGTTTCGGGAACATGTCCGGATAGACCGGCTGCACATGCTCCGTCTCCGATAGTGCGCCCTTGCAAAGCGGGCAGATCAGGCTGTCATCCTTCACTTTTATATTACAGCGATTACATTTACTCATAATATACTCCATTCGTCTCCACAGAGACATCAATTCCATCTTCTGCAAGCTTGCGGAAGAATACCTTCTGCACATCGACTTCCCGCACTGCCGAGCTGAATGTGAACACCAGTGTATCCTTATATGACACAACCGCTGCCTTCAGGTTCTGGTTCTTCGACATGGACAAGATCGCATACAGTGACTCCACATAAGCGTCATATGGACTTGCAAGCTTTACCAACCCTAGATTCGTCACACAGCCGGAATTTGCCTTTGCAGACATCTGATAGACGATTTTCATCGCGATATTCTTGATAAAGAGCGGCGTTGCGCGCAGTGCCTTGTTCTTCTCATTTGACACATTGTAAGCCATGATCTCTTCGAGATGTTCCTTCGTGATCTGGCTTTTCAGGCTCTCTGCCACTTGTGCCAGCACCTCTTCAAACGTATAATCCTCCCGCTCTGCCCGGAACATTGCCGACACGACTGCGAAGAAATTCTTCGTTGTAGCAGACCCATAATATGGCCGCAGATTCACCGGTACGCATACCGCAAGCGGACGCCGATGTGGAATACTATGCATATATCCTTTATACACCGACCACGCAAATACACCAAGCAGATACTGATTGACGGTCACGCCATACTGCTTCGCCACACGCTTAACATCCGGCAGGCACAGATAGCCATGCATGATTCCGAAATACTCCCGCGGGAACATCTCCCCACGGATCACAAGTGCCTTCTCCGTCTTATAACTCTTCTTCGCCGGACGCTTATAATGCTTCAGATAGCTGTCCTCCCGGTCGACAGTTGTCTCCTCGTGCAACTCCATCCGGTCGCCCTTGCCGATCTCCGGATGCACCAGACGCAGATACTGGTACACAAGTTCCTTCAAGAACATCAACGCACCATTTCCATCTGTCAAAGCATGAAAGACTTCCAGACTGATTCTTCGTTCATAATATAAGACACGGAATAGATATTCCCGGTTTAACAGTGGGTTGATATACTGGCAGGGACTCATATCCTCCTGCAGCACACGCGGTGCCGGGTTCGGGTTATCCTCAAAATAATACCAGAATGCACCCGTCTTCATACGCACATGCATGACATCAAAATACGGAAGCACCATATCGAGTGCCTGCTGCAATTTCTCCGGCTGGACTTCTTCTGTCAGTGTTGCCGCAATCCGGTACACATTGCTTGATTTACGGCTGGCAATCACCGGAAAGAGATTCGCGGTATTGTCCAGCTTATCAAACCGTGCCTCACGGATACGTTTCGGCTGTTTTCTCGAAGATTTTGTTTTTGAAGCTATATCTTTCAGCTCAGGCTTTGCATCCGGTTTCTTCTGCATTTCCTTCATTGTATTCTTATTTGTCGTTTTCTGTTTTTTCTTACTCATTTTTTCAGTCCTAACTTCACCATCTACCTGCATGCGTCATTTTGTATCCATACAATTTCTTGCATTCCCGCTCACAGACCTTACAATAAGAAAAAAGCGGGCTGACATATCGTCAACCCGCGTATTTCCAAGCTACTGATCGGATTCGAACCGACGACCTATTCATTACGAGTGAATCGCTCTACCAACTGAGCCACAGTAGCATGACAACCATTCTCCTGTTCACACAGAAGTCTTAGCTGCATGTGATACTCTACCACACTAACTCAGATTTGTCAAAGCATAAGTTGACTTTGTATCCTTTATTTTTGACACCAACTGCTTATCCTCCGTCAGAATCAAAATCTGCCCGGACGGAATCTCTTCTATACTCGCAAAAAATCCCTGCATCTGTGCATCGTTCATCTGCGGTAGTCCATCAATTATAAGAGGCATTTTTTCTTTGCACATCCTTGCTGCTATCCCTACACGCACCGCCATTCGCACCAGCGGGAAATCTCCTGCATCTATCTGCGTAATATCCGTAAATGCACCGTTTTTCTTGACTACCAGTCGAAGCTTTTCATCAATCTTCGCATCCTCATACAATCCACCTGTCACACGCTGCATGATATCCGTCATGTGATCATTGATAATATAATCCCATTCTTCTACATAACTTCGGGAAAGCTCCTGGATTGTATTGATGGCAAGCGTCGTCGCATATATTTCTCGCTCAATTGCCTGTTTTCTGCCCTCGCACACACGAATTTCATCCTCCAGATGCGCTTTCTGTTTCTTCCGCTCCAGAATCTCATTCTCTGTCGCACGTAAATCTTCCTTGATATCCATGTATTTCCGGGCAAAGCTCATGTCAATCTCGACATCCTCATATGCCTCGTTTTTGCGTTCCAGTTCGTAGACAATTTTCTTGAATTCCTCTTCCGAAGGTGCCTGATTTTCCCCGTTCAGCACACCCTTCCGGTGTAATCCATCTATGATCGTCATCACAACAAACAACGCCGTACAGAACACAAAGAGCTGCCGCACGCCATCATCAAACGGAAGTATATACACCAGCGCAGCAATCACGCCAATTACAACCAAACCGGTCAGTGCAATCATCCACCAACGATCAGTCAGCTTCTTCGGTGCCTTATAATCCTTCAGCAGATCTGCATTCAGAAATACACTGTTTTCCTGCAAAGAATCCAGATGCTCATTTAATTCCTCATCTTCCTCGTATTTCGTGCCCTTTTCCGTATCAATCAATCGTCTGGCTTCACGCTTCCGTTTTGCCGTCTCGATTGCAAACTCCTCATCATTGTCCACAATCTTCTTACGGACTTCTTTCAAAGCTTCCTCGTCCCCGTCGTACTGTTTCAGTTCTTCCTTTAACTCTATAATCTGTTGCTCTGTCTCTGTCACATCCAGTGCGTTTTTCTGATCACGCAAGATAGAAAGTGCCCGCCGTTTATCCAGATTGGAAGAACCGGTTGTCGCCAAATTTGTGACAAATGTATTGAGTTCCTCTGCTTCATTCCCTGCATTCTTTTGCTGACGGATATAAAGCGCATCGCTGAATGTCTTTTTATCCACACCGGTTAACGACTCATACAGACTGTTCATATGCTTGAGCTTACCGACACGTCCATTCTTCACATTTAACACCTGCGTTGTCATGTTATGCCTGCTGAAGCTATGCTCTACCAGATATTCATCGCCATCCTTTATCACATACGCCTTTCCAGAAAATCCGCGTCCATCCATCGGCTTATGGTGTGCCAGATCATCGTCCTCTGTCTCCGGAAATGTACCTATGCCATACAGCGTTGCATATTCAAAATCCGCAACCGTACTCTTACCTGCATTTCTCGTACCATACAGTACATTCACGCCCGGCTTCAGGTTGATCTCACGATTATGAAATTTTCCAAAATCTTTTAATAATAATTTACTGAAATACATTGTTATTTGTCTCCTGCGCCAAGCAGGGCTTCCATACAATAATGCAGTGCTTTATCGCGAATTGCCTTATCGCCGCCTTTTTTGTCATCTGACAATTCGTCCATCAACCTGCCAAGCAGATTGTCGTGATTCGACACATATAACTCGTCCATATCGTAATCACATTCTGTCTTATCAATCACTTCGTTGATACAATAACGGCGTGTCAGTTCGCTCAGATTAATTTCCATATTCTGTGCGCTGCGCCCACGCAGCAAAATCCGGTAAATGTTATCCGCCCCCAGCTCCTGCATCTTTCCCTCTACGAGATTACAGATATCGCCGTTTGTATAAGTTGAATTAATATCCATCGCCATATTCACATATTTTCTACACGCAAACGGCACAAATGTGATTGTCGTCTCACCGGAGGTTGTTACCTCTCCTAAAATATAGCCATGCTTTCCGGTCTCCATATAAGAAAGGGGTTCCAATGTTCCGGCAAATGCCATGTGATCTTTCAAAATGTGTGCCGGCTTATGCATATGTCCAAGCGCCACATATTGAAATCCAAGCTTTGCCACATGTTCCTTGGAAAATGGCATATGTTCCATATCTCCACCATGTCCAAGCAGAATGTTATATGCATCTGGCTTGCCTGGCCGCATACGCTCCAGAATCCGTCCAGTGTAAGTCGCATGTCCATAGCTATATCCGCTGATGCAGACATTTAGGTCTTCAAAATACACGCTTGCCGCCTGATCGCGTGGCATCACAACCGTGTTGCTTTCAAATGTATATGTCTCCCATGCAGAACCCGGATCAATATAGTCCTGATCTCCGGCAATAATCACTGTCTTTGTATTCGGAATCTTCCTAAGCTGGAAGTCCAGATCCTTCAAATCCTGTTCTGTCGGCTTTGTATAGAATAAATTTCCTGCAATCAACAATAATTCAATTTTCTGTTCTTCGCACACTTCAATCAAGCGATGAAATGTACTGTAAATCTCCTTTGCCCGCACATCGCTCCAGAGCCTGCCCCGATCCGGCTGTGCGCCCAGATTTACGTCTGCTATATGTATGAATTTCATAGTGTTACTTTGCCTCCATGCAGGCTCTCATGCTCCTGCACCAGTTCCTGATATAAATCCAGCACATTCCAGTGAATGTTATGTTCTGTCACAACTGCCCGATAATTAATCTGTGGCATACCATCTTCTTTACATGCCGCCAGAAAACGATTCAACAACCCATCCGAAAATTCTGAAAATAATATCATCGGATCCGGCAAATCCTTCCCTTCGTACCAATCCCCGGTCTGTTCAAATCCCGGCAATCCGGCATGACATCCAATTGGCTGAAGAAAACGCTTCCGCGCAATCTTCTTGCAGGAATACCCAAGGTGCATGCCAAGTGCTTCTAATTTTCTATGCTGTTCCGCCGGAACACTGTATAAAAATATCGTCGGCATTGCATCCGCCTCCATTCCCTCATTACATACTTCTGATTATTTTATCGCATCGGTACATTGAAATCAAGCTTTTCCAGAAATTCACGAGAGTTTCACAAAACAAAGGACTGTCCACCATTTCCGCGAACAGCCCTTCTTAATTCGATCCATCATCCATGGATTTCCCTTTATTCATTTAACTCATGAATGTTCTTCGACAGTTTCTTCAACGAGTCCACGATCTGGGAACTCGCCTGACTCATGCCATCTGCCAGCTTCTGTACTTCCGATGCAACCACTGTAAAACCACGTCCGGCTTCCCCTGCACGTGCTGCTTCTATCGCGGCATTTAAGGCAAGGATTCTCTGGCGGCCGCTGAATTCCTCGATTTTCTGTGTCTTCTCACTTGCATCATCAATGTATTCCACGCACTCCTGAATCCCCGTCTGCAGTTTATCCAGCAAACGCTTATTCACTGCAGAAGTATAAGATGCGCGCACAAACATATTAATCACATCGCCAAGCAGCGTCGCTGCTGCCTCGATTTCTTCCCTTGTCTTAACATTCACTTTGTGCAATGCCCGGACATAGGCCTCTGCATCGATACCAAGTTCTCCCGCCGTCTTCCGGAATGCATCGTCATCCGGATGTTCCGGCAGCACCTGTCCGCCAATCACGCTTCCCAGCACCGTTCCGTCATCCAGTGTAATCGGAATACCGAAATCCACCAGTCCTGCATGGCAGGAATATACACCCTTTCCTTCCCGGTCACACTTCTCACATCGTCTGCGTCCCTCTGCACTTCCACGAGTCAGATCAATACAAAACTCTGTAAAGTTGTAGCATTCGCTGATGTACTTTCCATCTGCCCCAACAGCCACTGTTGCAAGCCCGGTACTCATCGCCCAGTTCTTCATGATGTCCTCAAACTTCTTCATGTCACAAAAATCTTCAATACGAATCATATACTTCCACCCCATCTCTCATGGCTTCGCCATTTCGTAATAATATACAAATCAGTATACCATTTTTGGTGGTTTTTTACAATCTTAATCAACGTTCCATGTGTGCATATTTTTCTTTGGTCGCAAGTCCTCCCCGGATATGGCGTTCGGACTTGTTGACATCTAACACCTTCCTTGCCTCGTGTGCAAGACGCAGGTTGATCTGCTCTAAGCGTTCCGTGACATCTTTATGTACGGTTGACTTCGAAATACCGAACTTCCGCGCAGCCTGTCTGACCGTTGCCCCTTCCTCAATGATGTATTCACCGATTTCAAGTGCCCGTTCTTCAATGTAATCTCTCAACTATACAAACCTCTGTTTGACTGTTTGTACAGTGTATGAAGATGGTTACGGTAATATGATACCGATTGCTCCCTATATTTCTCAGATAAATCTTGACAATGTTGACTACATTGAAGCACTTGCAGCAAAGGATACAAAACTTAGAAAAACACTACCGGCGTATTGAACAATTCGCACCTAAAACAGGAACCGTCAGGCTTCTACGTCTTACCGAAAAACAATATCAAAATATTTATATGGTGTCCGGCGAAACTGATTATCAAGAAAAAACAGTTAGTAGCAACTGTCATATTATGTTATAATTTAATATAAGCAAGGAACAAATGACTACATATTGTATATATGATGGTTTGTCGCTACTAGATATAATGGTTGAACGCCACTCCAAAAATAGTGTATCGTTCAACTTAAAAGTTGATGAGGATATGCAACAAAGCAGAGATTGCAACAAAAGGAAAATGAGGAACATGGATTAGAGTAATATGAGTCCACTTTGCGAAAAGTAATCAGGGAAACGGAGGACAATTCTATGACAGATAACACAAACAAAGGCTTTTGGGAAAGAATGGCAAGAATATATACTGCATTTATGTCAAAAAACGATACTGCTTATGGGCAAATCTGCAAACTGTCAGAACAGTATATAGACAGTGAGAAGTCTGTCTTGGAATTGGCTTGCGGAACGGGACAGATTACCTTTTTAATGGCAGGAAAATCCGGCTCGTGGGAAGCAACAGATTACTCGGAAAATATGATAAAAGAAGCTGAAAAACGCAATCAAGGCGAACACAAATGTGAACAGCTCCGATTTTGTGTGCAGGACGCAACGAATTTGACTTATGAAGATGAAAAATTTAATGTTGTCGTGATTGCAAATGCTTTACATATTATGCCACAACCGGAGAAAGCATTAAAAGAAATTCACAGAGTTTTGAAAAAGGACGGAATTTTGTTTGCTCCTACCTTTGTTTATGAAAGGGGCTATCCCAAATTGCCGATATGGCTTATGGAAAAAGCCGGGTTTAAAACCTATCATAAATGGCAAAGCAAAGAACTGAAAGAATATGTCGGTAGCGAAGGCTTTCAGGTTGTTGGAGCGGCATTGATAAAAGGCAAACCACTTTCGGAATGTGTTTTGGTTGCAAAAAAATCAATTGATTAAGTCGCTGTGAAATCGGGTGCAAAATAAAAATTATCAATTTATAAAATATTTAGTTGAACACCACTCCAAAAATAGTGTATCGTTCAACCTTGAGAATCGTCCGGAAAAGCAGATACAACCATTCGGATATACGGGCTATCAGATGGAGGCTGCAGGAGGATTATATTTTGCACAGGCTAGACGGTATGATGCCGGAGTGGGAAAGTTTGTCAGTGAGGACAAAATATCGGGATTTACTTCTGTACCGGATACATTAAACCGCTATAATTACTGCTGGAATCAGCCGATGGAGCATGCGGATATGAATGTTGTGGGGATAAATTTCGATGAATATGAAGAAGAAATGACTGGAGGCAAAAGAGTAGCACTCGTTGTTAATCCAAATATGGAGATACGATTACTGACTATACAATTGCAGCAGATATTTTAGGATATAAAGTGGTTGGAGAATATTACATTACTAGACAAGATGGGAGTTGTTTTGAATGAAAAATTATCAGAAATATTTAATTAGTGTATTTTGTATTATTATGTTAATTAGTATATTTAGTTTGGGTTATCAAGTTGGAAAGAAGGAGGAAAATATTGTGAAAGGAAATAATAGTATAAAATCTGAGACAGAGATTATTGCAAATGAGACAAAAGGGGAAAAAACAGGAAATTCAATAAGCGTGGCGGGGATTCTTGCATCGTATAAGTATGTTGATAGGGATATAAATCTCGAATATTTTTATAAATTGAATAATACAAGTACATATGAACAAATTCTTGAAGAAATAGGTGAGCCTAACGGTCAGTTTGGTTCGGGAATAATATATCAATATTACGAAATTGATAATAATTTGTATGTGAGCATTTTGTTTTCAAGTAGTGAAAATAAGGGATATGATAAAATAACATTAATAAGGTTATGCACACAGGAGGAAGTATTAGATACTATATATCCAAGATAAAGTATAGTTGAACACCACTCCAAAAATAGTGTATCGTTCAACCCAATAAGCATCCAGACCTTTGTATTATAATTTCACTTACGTACTTTCTTACTCTATTATCCCTTCCGCTCCACATATCTGGCGATTGTCGCCTTCACTTTTCCGATATCGAGTGGTTTCAATATATGCTCGTTCATACCGGCATTTTTCCGGATTCTGAAATAACAGATACGTAATCCGTACATATTTATTCCATACTGAATAGTAAACATTTGCCTCAAGCTTTGTCAACGCTTCCAACAGGATATTTTGTTGCATGTTATTACACAGAATCTTTAACCTCTATTCGAATAACTACTACTTTTTCATTACAACAGTTTCTCAATCTTCTTTATTAACGCCGCCAAATTGATCGTTAACCTGCCATCATACAGACCGACCGGGATATCCGCATCAATTCCATAAATCACAGGGAAGATTTCTTTGTTAAACTCATACACCATAATGCGCTTCTGGTATGGGTCCACAATCCAGTATTCCTTCACACCGGCATCCATGTATTTGGAAAGTTTCTTTCCATAGTCGCGAAGCCGGGTGGATTTTGAGATTACCTCCAGCACAAAGTCCGGCGCACCATATATACAACGCACCTTCATCCGGTCAATGTCGCACAAAATGACGACGTCCGGCTGCAGCATCGTCTTATCATCACAGTCAAGCTGTACGTCAACCGGAGAAATAAATGGCATGCATGGTCCATCATGCTCCAAAATATAATTCGATATCTGCCTGTAAACCTCTCCTGCGATCAACTGGTGAATCGTCGAAGGTGCCGCCATATCATAGATACAACCGTCAATCAACTCTACCCGGCGATCCTCCGGCAGCGCATAATAATCCTCCAGCGTATACTGTCCCTGAACCTTTGCCGCGTATGCTGTTCCGGAATCCTCTACCATATCCGCATACAGGTAATCACGGTCGCCATTTTCAAAGATACGTGCCAATGCCTCAAGCGTATCATAGCGCGGCGATTTCGTTTCGCCCGTAAATATCTTCTGCACGGTTCCAAGCGGAACCCCCGACATCTGCGACATCATGTTATACGTGTATCCATGTTCCCGCTTCTTTTCTTTCATTTCTTCGATTGTCATATGCATCGCTCCTTTGAAAAATTCTTTCATTACCGATACCTTTATATTTAGTATAATACTCTTCTATGTATAAATCAACCGTTTTTTACCCGTTTTATATCCAAATATTTGATTTTTTATTCTATGTTACATCCGTTAAGTATCCGTTTTTATTCAGTTAAGAACTCGTTTCTACTAAAAATGCAACTTATAATTGACATTTTTTCTCAGATAGTGATAGTTTAATAATCGATAAATGGACATACTACAGAAAAATGGTGAAAAATATGAATGAGAACATAAAATCTGCCAATCCGCTTGGCACACAAAAAGAATCAAAATTACTTGTAAAATTCGCAATTCCATGCATCATTTCGATGCTGGTAACTGCTCTTTATAACATTGTCGACCAGATCTTCATCGGGCAGGGTATCGGAATCAACGGAAATGCAGCGACAAATATTACATTTCCACTCTCGACAACATGTACGGCAATTTCCCTGTTGCTCGGAATCGGAAGTGCGACCAATGTCTCCCTGAAGCTTGGCGCAAAAGAGGATGAAGAAGCTGCCAATTACGCAGGATGTGGTATCTGCTTAATGACGATCTTCGGACTTGCATTATTCACATTTACCTCCATCCTGCTTACACCGATGCTCAACTTCTTCGGTGCAACAGCAGAAGTCCTGCCGTATGCACAGGAATATACGCGTATCGTTGCGATCGGATTCCCATTTCTGATTGCCAACACGGGTATGAGCAAGCTGATCCTTGCCGACGGAAGCCCGCGTTATTCGATGATATCCATGCTGATCGGTGCCATTGTAAATACGATCCTTGACCCAATCTTCATCTTTAAATTAGACATGGGAATGCGTGGGGCCGCACTTGCAACGATTCTTGGACAGATCGTATCATTCAGCATCAGCTTACGCTACATGTTCCATTTCAAGACCATCCGGTTGCGCAGACGGTGTTTTAGAATCCGCGGAAATTATTTTGCCAACATTATGCGCTTCGGTGCCAGTGCATGCTTCAACCAGATTGCTATGACCGTCGTACAAATCGTGATGAACAACGTCCTGTCGCGTTACGGCGCATCATCCGTCTATGGAAGTAATATTCCGCTTGCCTGTGCCGGTATTATCACGAAGGTTAACATGATCTTCATGTCCTTTGTCATCGGTATCTCACAGGGCATCCAGCCGGTCATCGGATTTAATTACGGCGCAAAGAAATACAACCGCGTGAAGAAAACATATCTTCTGGCACTTGCTACCGCTACCTTCCTGTCGCTGATTGCATTTGCATGCTTCCAGCTTTTCCCAAGACAGATCATCCGTGTCTTCGGAGAAGGCAGCGAGCTTTACTATCAGTTCTCCGAGCGGTATTTCCGGATTTATATGTTCTTCACTTTGATTAACGGCATCCAGCCTGTAACTGCGAATTTCTTCAATTCCATCGGCAAATCGCAGCTTGGTATCTTCATGTCGCTGACGAGGCAGATTCTCTTCCTGCTGCCGCTCATCGTGATCTTCCCGATCTTCATGGGAATCGATGGTGTCATGTATGCAGGTCCGATTGCAGATATCGCAGCCGCTGTGGTCTGTGGTGTGTTTACGATCAAGGAATTGCGCGAGCTATCACGGCTGAATTCGCAACAACAAAATGTATAAGAATCGGTTGTCGTTCCGCATTACCAAACATATATTTATTCCATATTAAACAAGCCGTGCACAAGGTATTTCTACAACCTATGCACGGCTTGTTTTTATAAGCGAGAGGACTCCCTCATGACAAAAAATCTTCCCTTATTTCTATTTTGTGATTCGGTCGATCTTCTCGCGTTCTTCCTGCGTAAATGTCATATTCGCGAGCATACCGATATTGTCTAAGATCTGGGAAGGTCTTGATGCACCGATCAGTACACTTGTAATATCATTATCACGCAGAATCCATGCAAGTGCCATCTCTGCCAATGTCTGACCACGGTTTTCTGCAATCACATTCAGTGCACGAACCTTTGCAATCGTCTCCTCATTGATGGCTGTCTCCTGCAGGAATCTGCCATCGGTACGGATACGGCTGTCCTCCGGAATACCATTTAAGTAACGGTTTGTAAGCAATCCCTGTGCCAATGGACAGAATGTGATGATACCGATGCCGTTTGCGACTGCGTAATCTTTCAGTCCATCCTCTTCCATCTCACGGTCAAACATATTGTACCGTCTCTGGTTGATGATAAATGGTGTTTTCATCTCCTTGAAAAGCTTTGCAATCTCGATTGTCTGCTCTTTATTGTAATTGGAGATTCCGACATACAATGCTTTTCCGCTCCGGACAATACCATCAAGTGCGCAGGCAGTCTCTTCGAGCGGGGTATTCGGATCCGGTCTGTGGTGATAGAAGATATCCACATAGTCAAGTCCCATCCGCTTCAGGCTCTGATCGAGACTTGCCACCAGATATTTCTTGCTGCCCCAGTCGCCGTAAGGGCCCGGCCACATCGTATATCCAGCCTTCGTAGAGATAATCATCTCGTCCCGGTATGGACGCAGGCTCTTGTCTAAAATCTTGCCGAAGTTTTCCTCAGCAGCTCCATCATATGGGCCATAATTATTCGCCAGATCGAAATGCGTAATACCGTTATCAAAGGCTGTCTCACACATATCCATCATCGTGTCAAAATTTCCGTTCGAACCAAAGTTGTGCCAAAGTCCAAGTGATACCGCTGGAAGCTTCAAGCCACTTGCACCACAGTAATTGTACTTCATATTGTCATATCTTGTTTCTTTTGCAATATACATGTTGTACCCTCCTTATACTCCGCAAACTGCCTTTTTATCTCTGATGGAAGCAATATAATACACGATTCACAGCAGACGCGCTCTCGCTCACTTCCGCATGTAGCGGTACTAAATTCGTGACTTTGTCACTCATTAAGTGCCGACATGCTCCAATGGTCTGCTTTAGAATTGTGTATTATATTGCTTCCCAATCTACACAATGCGCAGTTTGCTCATCTATAATGGTTATTATAAACAAAAGGAAAATCGAAAAGAATATAATTTCTTACGATTTTCCTTGAATTTTTTGCTTGTACAACTACCTGAAAATTCTTATTTCCAGGCAGCTCCTTACTTCTTCAAATATTTCTTCAGATACTGCCCCGTATAACTCTTCTTGCACTTGGCAATCTCTTCCGGCGTTCCGGTTGCAACAACCGTTCCACCGCCTTCGCCGCCTTCCGGACCGATATCAATGATATAATCGGCGGTTTTGATAACATCCAAGTTGTGCTCAATGACTACGACCGTATTTCCGCCCTCACACAAACGGCGCAGGATATCGACCAGACGATGTACATCCGCGAAATGAAGTCCCGTTGTCGGCTCATCTAAGACATAGATGGTTCTGCCTGTGCTACGGCGGGAAAGCTCTGTTGCAAGCTTGATTCGCTGTGCTTCTCCACCGGACAATGTTGTCGATGGCTGACCAAGCTTGATATAGCCAAGTCCAACCTCCTGCAGGGTTGATATCTTACGCAGAACAGATGGCACATGTGCAAAGAACTCGCACGCTTCATCGACTGTCATATCAAGTACATCGTAAATGCTCTTGCCCTTGTACTTAACTTCCAACGTCTCCCGGTTGTACCGCTTTCCATGACAGACCTCACATGGCACATATACATCTGCTAAAAAATGCATCTCAATCTTGATGATACCATCTCCACGGCACGCCTCACAACGACCACCTGCAACATTGAAGGAGAATCTACCCTTCGTGTAGCCCATTGCCTTTGCATCCTTCGTGTTCGCGAACAGATCACGGATCAGATCAAAGACACCTGTGTAAGTCGCCGGGTTCGAACGCGGACTTCTCCCTATCGGCGACTGGTCGATGTTGATAATTTTATCCAACTGATCCAGTCCTGTGATATCGTCATGCTTACCCGGTTTTACCTTCGCCCGGTTCAGCGTTCTCGCCAGGTGCTTATATAAGATCTCATTGACAAGTGAACTCTTTCCGGAACCGGATACACCTGTCACACAGGTCATCACACCAAGTGGGAACTTCACATCTATATTCTTCAAATTGTTCTGTCTGGCACCAAGTACCTCGATATATCCGGTTGGCGTTCTCCGTTCTTCCGGTACCGGAATCTTGATTCTGCCGCTTAAGTAGGCTCCCGTGATAGATTCCGGACATTGCATGATCTCCTCTGCAGTTCCCTGTGCCACAACTTCACCACCGTTTGCACCTGCACCCGGTCCAATATCGATAACATGATCTGCTGCAAGCATCGTATCCTCATCATGCTCTACGACAAGTAGGGTATTTCCCAGGTCACGCAGACGCTTCAATGCTGCGATTAACTTATCATTGTCACGCTGATGCAGTCCGATACTTGGCTCATCCAGAATGTACGCAACTCCAACCAGACCGGAACCGATCTGCGTCGCCAGACGGATACGCTGTGCTTCTCCACCAGACAGGGTTCCTGTTGCACGAGACAGTGTCAGGTAATCCAGACCAACATTGATCATGAATCCAAGTCTCGCCTGAATCTCCTTTAATACTTGTGCACCGATTATCTTCTGCCGGTCGGTAAGCTCTAACTTCGAGATAAAATCATGCAGGGCTACCACAGAGAGATCTGTGACATCCGCAATGTTCTTTCCACCGATCGTAACTGCCAGAGACTCCGGTTTTAATCTCTTACCATGGCACACCTCACACGGTGTCACGGTCATGTATGTCTCATAATCCTGCTTGATTGATTCCGCAGTTGTCTCTCTGTACCGGCGTTGCAGATTCCGGAGCAGTCCTTCGTAGTTTGCATAAAAAGCATCTTTCCCATTATAAGCACTCTTATAGTGCACATATATTTTCTCGCCCTCAGTTCCGTACAGGATTACATGCTTTGCCTCTTCCGGCAGATCCTTAAATGGTACATCCAACGAGAATTTGTATTCCTCCGCAAGTGCTTCGAGACATGCATGGGCGTAACTCTTCTTATCTCCACTGGACTGCCAGCCCGGTACGGCGATTGCCCCTTGATTCAAAGTCAGACTGTCATCCGGGATAATCAGGTCAATATCAAATTCCGTCTTAAACCCAAGTCCGGTACAGCAAGGGCATGCGCCAAACGGATTGTTGAATGAGAAACTTCGCGGTTCGATCTCCTCGATGCTGATGCCACAATCCGGGCAGGAAAAACTATCAGAAAATAACATCGTTTCTCCGCCGATGACATCAACCTTCACCAAGCCTTCTGCCAGCTTCAGGACAGTCTCGATGGAATCGGTCAGACGGCTTTCAATGCCCTCTTTGACTGCAAGCCGGTCCACAACAATATCGATATTATGCTTCTTGTTCTTATCAAGTTTGATCTCCTCTGACAGATCATACATACTATCATCCACGATCACACGCACATATCCGCTTTTCTTCGCCTGCTGCAGCAGCTTGACATGCTCCCCCTTCCGTCCGCGCACAACAGGCGCGAGCAACTGGAATTTCGTACCCGCAGGTAGCTCCATAATCTCATCGACCATCTGATCGACTGTCTGTCTGGCAATCTCTTTGCCACATTTCGGGCAATGCGGGATACCGATACGCGCATACAGCAGACGCAGATAATCGTAAATCTCAGTCACCGTTCCAACCGTGGAACGTGGGTTCCGGTTCGTTGATTTCTGATCGATGGAAATGGACGGAGAAAGACCTTCAATCGAGTCAATATCCGGCTTGTCCGCAAGTCCTAAGAACTGCCGTGCATAGGACGACAGAGACTCCATGTATTTCCGCTGTCCTTCCGCATAGATCGTATCAAAAGCAAGAGAGGACTTACCGGAACCGGAAAGTCCTGTCAATACTACAAACTGATCACGCGGAATCTTAATGTCAATGTTCTTTAAATTATGCTCTCTTGCACCTTTGATGGTGATATACTTATGTTCACTCATGACGTCTGTTTCCGCTTACTCCTTTGTCTAGCTGAATTTCTTGATCTTATCCATATACTTATCTGTATATTTCTTGACGTTATCTTTCACCATGTCCTCTAAATCTGACATGCTGATCTTCTCCTTCTTGTCAAGGACAAAAAGTGCACACACCGCACCTGCAAGGAAGATTGTGATTGTTCCAAGCATGCACATCTTCTTTCTTCTCTTCTTTTTCTTCATCTGCTGTACAAATTTTTCTTCCTCTTCTAAGCAGATTGCATCCTCCTCATCTAAGATTTCCGCAACCTCTTCCATCGCAATTCCTTTTCTTCTTGAGATCTCCTCAATCAATTCATCTCTTTCCATCGCAAGCTCCTCCTTATTCATTTTATTTACTACCATATATTTGTGAAACATGTTGTGATTTGTGTGTATCTGTCTATATCAGATTCTAATAATATAAATATGTTTGGAACTTAGAAGTTCTTGATGTTCTGTTCTTACTCAGCAATGTTTGAACACGATGTTCAAACAAGCCGCCACTGAGCCATGGATGGCGAATTGGCGGCGGTTGCGTTCATTGCCAATTCATTCATCAGAACATCTAGTACTTCTTAGTTTCAATACATCATATATCATTAGAATCTGATATAGACATTTATACACGCAAATCACATACGTTTTACTATTACCCATAGTATAACTAAAATAATTGTAAACTAATCATCATAATCACGCAAGGCAATCTTTAATTCTTTCAACTCATCCCGAAGTACTGCTGCCTCCTCGAAGTTAAGCTCCATCGCCGCCTTGTTCATCTTCTTTGTCAGACGTGCAATCTCGGCGTTCAATTCCTTCTTCGTCATAGATTCCGGATCCTTCTCACGCTCCTTCTTCGTAGTCACGCTCTCACCGGTATCCAGGCTGATCAGATCCCGGATGTCCTTCTTGATGCTCTGCGGCGTAATGCCATGTTCCTTGTTATAAGCGTCCTGAATCTTCCGCCTGCGGTTCGTCTCGTCGATCGCATGTCGCATCGAATCCGTGACCGTATCGGCATACATGATCACATGTCCGTCCACGTTACGCGCAGCCCGTCCAATCGTCTGTACAAGCGAAGTCTCCGAACGTAAGAAACCTTCTTTATCCGCATCCAGGATTGCAACAAGTGTAATCTCCGGAATATCGAGTCCCTCACGGAGCAGGTTAATTCCGACCAGCACGTCAAATACGCCCATTCGAAGATCACGCACGATCTCCAGACGTTCCAGTGTATCAATATCGGAATGCAGATATTTGACCTTGATATCTAGCTGCTTCATATAGTCGGTCAGATCCTCTGCCATACGCTTTGTCAGTGTCGTAACAAGGATCTTATTGCCCTTTGCGACCTCTTTATTCACTTCTGATACGAGATCATCCACCTGCCCCTCCACCGGACGTACCTCAACCTCCGGATCTAACAATCCGGTTGGCCGAATGATCTGCTCGACACGATTTTCCTCATGTTCCTTCTCATAATCGGAAGGAGTCGCCGATACATATAAGATCTTATCAATCTTGGATTCGAACTCCTGAAAATTCAGTGGACGGTTATCAAGTGCCGATGGCAGACGGAATCCATAATCCACCAACGTTGTCTTACGAGACCGGTCACCCGCATACATACCGCGCACCTGTGGCAATGTGATATGCGACTCATCCACAATAATCAGATAATCGCCATCAAAGAAGTTCAGCAGTGTATTCGGTGTGGCGCCCGGTTTCATGCCAGCCAGTATCCGGGAATAATTCTCGATGCCGGAGCAAAAACCTGTCTCCTGCAGCATCTCCATATCGAACTCTGTCCGTTCGCGGATACGCTGTGCTTCTAACAGCTTGTCATTCTCCTTAAAATATGCTACCTGCTGCTTTAGTTCCTCTTCAATCTCCACGATTGCATGCTTCATCTTCTCCGGTGCAACAACATAATGGGATGCCGGGAAGATACATGCAAAAGAAAGCGCGCGCTTGATCTCGCCGGTCAGCGGATCAAACTCCACGATCCGGTCGATCTCATCACCAAAAAACTCGATCCGGATTCCATCTTCGAATGTTGAGACCGGAAGGATATCTACGATATCACCCTTCACACGAAAAGTTCCACGCGTGAAATCCATCTCATTCCGTGTGTACTGAATATCAATCAACTGACGAATCAGTTCATCCCGGTCTTTCTCCATGCCTGGTCGGAGTGAGAGCATCATGTTCTTATATTCTTCCGGATCACCCAGACCATAAATACACGATACGGAGGATACAACTACAACATCCTTTCGCTCAATCAAAGCAGATGTCGCACTGTGCCGCATCTTATCAATCTCGTCGTTGATGGCTGAATCCTTCGCAATGTACGTGTCCGTCGATGGCACATACGCCTCCGGCTGGTAATAATCGTAATAAGACACAAAATACTCAACCGCATTGTGTGGAAAAAACGCCTTAAACTCACTGTAAAGCTGTGCTGCCAATGTCTTGTTGTGGGATATAATAATCGTCGGTTTATTTAATTTGGCGATGACATTCGCCATCGTAAATGTCTTTCCGGAACCTGTGACACCGAGCAGTGTCTGGCACTTCTTCCCTTCCTGAAAGCCCTTCACCAGTCCTTCGATCGCCTCCGGCTGATCTCCGGTCGGTGCATATTCCGATACTAATTCAAAATGATCCATACTTGTCTCCAGCTTCTGATACAAAAGTATCTTATCTCTTATCCTTATTATGCATCTCAGTTATATCAATATCTGCGGTTCGCACATTCCTGAATCTATTCCTTACAGGGTCGAGACCTCATTTGCTAACTATTTTACCACATCTTTTTTTATTTGTATAGAACAAACGTTCTTTTTGTGAGATACAACAAAATCTTCTTCATAGTCTTATCGTATCATCCGGATATATTACATTTCCGGTAAAAAATAACGGGAATGTCTTGCACTCCCGTTATCCTCTGCGTTTTCAATTCTATTTATTCATTACACTTCGTAATCCATACACATGCGCACATCTGTATATGGACGCACATACGTATTTGCAACCTCTACATGTGCCGGGTGCTTCTGGTATCCCTTCAGCATTTCTTCATTCTCCAGCGTTGTATCCAGCATTACCTCTGCATTCGAAGACGCAAGTGGATGAATTCTTACCTGTACTTCGAGAAGTCCCGGAACTTTTCCAACCAGACCTTCAAGATGTTCTTTCATATCTGCAAGAATCTTTGCCTTTTTCTCTGCATCTGTTTCCTTCAATGTCCATAATATAATATGCTTTACCATAGTTTGTCTCCTTCCATATGCACAATTTGTTGTTTTAGAGATATCACAGGATTCCTTCACTGTCAATATTATTTTAATCCGTTTTTTTCTCATTTCAATTCTTAAATTATTATATACATTTTTTCTTTTTACAATGATTGCATAAGAGATCAACCCTTGAACACGGAGATTGCAATGCGCGAAAAAAACAACCAGCCTTTATCAGAGTATGAAAAAAAACTTATAAAATTTTACATACAATGTCTCATAAGCGAAGGCAGTAAAATACTAATCTACTTTTTCTTTTTCCATGCACTCGGATTGACTCTCCCCTATCTTGCTGCACTGGCATTTCTGGCAATATTCAGAGTATCCGGGGGCGGTCTGCACTTTAAAAATTATATTACCTGCCTTATTGTCAGCTTTCTGTTTCTGGGTTCCGCTGTTTTTCTGCGGAACTGCTATCCAGAGCCTGTCTTTCTCAGATATGCAGCCATATGGATCTGTACAATTCTATGTTGCATACTTGTTCCGATTCAGGCACCTACCAGACCAGACGCAACAAGCTTACTGATTCAAAAATCAAAACGCCGGACGCTATGCTGTTGTATGCTTCTGCTTGTTTTAATCATAATATTTCCGTCCAACCCTTATATCAACATCGGATATTGGACGCTTATGATTCACACAGTCCAGCTTATGATTGCCAGAAGTCTTATCCTAATCCACCGGAGGTGATAATATGTTTATTTTACACGGGTTCCTTGATTGGTTAAAAAATTTTCCAAGCATAATCTTCACGGGAGAGCCTGATTTTCCCAAGGAATAAGTAATTCCAGAAAAAAGTAATTTTCCTGTTCAATACGTTTATTCCCAACTACAATTTTCCCATTGCAGTTGTTTATGATCTTTTGAACACTATGCAGACCGATTCCCCGATTTTTTCCTTTTGTACTGTATCCATATTCAAACATCTTTTCAATCTCTTCGTAAGTGATATACTCTGTCGGATTCAATACGCTTACAGCGATGCCGTCTCCTTTTTCAATCATGGAAAATAATAGCTTATCCTGTCCGGTCAATATGTTATTTTCATATGCATTATCCAACAAAATTCCAACTATCCGGATCAACTCTTTCAACGAAAGAACGGTATCCGTATTCTGTATATGTACCGTATATTCCGTTTGGACTCCTTCTGCCTCAAACGCTCTGATCTTGCTGTACAAAAAGCCAGCCAGCAATGAATTTCCGCATCCTGTCACCAACGATATGTACATGCTATCCTCTCTAAACAGATCTTGTGCCTGATCAGGAATTGCATCGTCCGCTGCCGCACATGCAAATTTAATCGCCTGAATCTCATTTTTATAATCGTGTTGCACCATGCGGACCTGTTGCAACAAATCCTCATAGTCTCTTTGATATTCCGAAAATTCTTCATTCTCAGAATCTCGTTTTATTTTATGTTTATTCTGATATAGTGTCTGAACAAACCGTGCAGCCAAAAGAATCACGGACAAACCAAAAATCAAAAATGCGAATATGTCACTGTCTGTATCCGTTTTTACATACAACACAATCAAATTAACAAGTATCGTCACAAACAACAGCCCTTTATCAATTCTCTCTACCGCTATTTTTCCGTAAATACATATGCGGCAGTAAAAAATAAACATAAGAATTGACATTCCTGCGTTAATCGTAATATACACAACCAGCGGGTCCGACGCGGTTTCATACCATGTATTTAACTCTGCACGCAGAATTGTTTCCAGTACCGCAATCACTGCCATCGCGAGTGCCATCTTTATAATTGTATCTGGAAGTTTTTCACGAAACCGGATAATTGCATAAAGAAAAAATAAAATATGTACTACATAAGTAAGAAGGGGTATCTGCGTAAGATAAGCAGTATATAATATGAAAATTGACAAAAAGAACAAACCAAATACTTCCAAACACCATACAATTCTTCTGCCAAAAACAATATGTACCGCAAGAAGAATCGATATAAATTCTAATAAGTAAATCACAAAATTAACCATGTTCGAATTCTTCTTTAAACCTCCTGAGCATAATCGGACCAATCTCCAATATCTCACTTCGTGTATTCAAATGGATCATCCGATTTGTATAATCTACCGATGCGACATAATCACGATTTACAATCACAAAACGACTACACGGAAGAAATCTTGCAGAATCCAATTCCCGAAGCATTTCCTCCATTGATCTGTATGGAAAATGAAAATCATCCCGAATCGTATGGATCACCATTCCTTTCCGCGCAATCTCAATAAACACGATTTCCGGAATTGAAACTGAGTATATCAGTCCATGATTCCTCAAATACAGAGTATCCTTCTCTTCCATAACCGGAGACTGAAGCGCACTTTTTACCAGTGAATAAAGCTTCTCCTTATCATATGGCTTTTCAAGATATCCATAACAATGCAATTCACTATATGCATATAATTTAGGATCCTCCAACGATGTCAAAATAATAACTGGTGTAAATGCATATTTAGAAATATTACGAATCGTCTGAATGAAAGACATTCCCGAAACATCCCCCGGAACAGATGTTTTCAATATGATATCAACCAAAAACACATGGATACGATGCTGACTTGCTATTACAATCGCCTCTTCAAAAGTAAACGCCTTGAAAATTTTCACATTCACGTCCATATTCTGTAATAATTTACAGGCTTGTTCCATATGCAAAGATTTATCTTCAACAACTAATATGTTCTTCTCCATGTCATTTTCCTGTTTTCAACAAATCCAGTATATCCTTTAAATTTGTTTGCACAAACTCTATATTCCCTACCTGAAACGCCTTTTTCTTGGTCTGTGTAAAGTACAGCATCAGCTGAAGCATAATCGAGAATTTATCCTCTTCAGAGCAGCGTTCCAATTGGTTCCATACAGCCTGTGTATCTTTCATATCTCCAAAAATAATATAATCAACCGGAAATCCAAGCTTATACAACATCAGAATAATATCCAGAGATAAACCATTTTCACCACTTTCAATCTTCTTATAACCAGAACAGGATATCTCCAAATCAGCCGCAAATGCCTCCTGTGTATATTGACATTTTTCACGAACCTCTTTCAACCTATTTGCAATTGCTATTTTTTCAGATTTACTGGCCATCGTATATCTCCTGTTTGTATTATTCCCATGTTTTTGATTATACTTAGTTTTCCAAAAGCAAAACAGCCATTGAAAAGGAACCTTTTATACCTTTTTAATGGCTGTTTCATGAATTTTACTTATTTTGGAGATTATAAATTGCACTTATTACCTGTTCAATCTGTATTAGATCCTCCTGTGAAAAACGATTCAGCATGTACTCTATTTTCGAATCCTGCATATCCCATGCTTCCAATCCCAGCATGGAATCCGCATTTACACGCAACATCCTGCAAATCCTATATAAAATCTCACAGGAAAATCCTTTCTTTCCTGTTTCTATCTCGTAGAGAAATTTTGAGGAAATATCGATCATTTCCGCTAATTTTTCCCTTGTCAGATGACTTCGTTCCCGTTCTCTTTGAATCCTGCTTCCTATCTGTTCATAAAAGTGCTTATCTTTCATCCAGCAGCCGTCCTTACCTGTCTTCTTCCATTGTTTTTCCCAATCATATCATGCTCTGGACTAAGATTGCATCTTCGACATCTAACGTTGTTTTTTTCGTCTCAAACAAGCCATAATTCCCAATGTAATACCTATCAGCAATACAACAATCAGACATCCAATCGCTAAATAAAATATGGCATTTCCCATAAATACAAATCCTTCCACAAAAATTAATAGTAATTTTTGCATATTTCTTTCTCACATAAAACCAGCTATAATTCCTGATCATATACTTTTAGGTATAAAAAATCCCTGTTTGATGATCAAACAGGGATTTTATCTGTTATTCTATTGTCTATCTTATTCTTTATATCGTAAAACTACGGCAGAAATTGGACCAACTGTAATCTTTAATTTATTATTTGCAACCACGTATTCCGCCTCGTCCATCTGGTAGTCACTCTCATTGGTTGTGATACACGTCTTCATAACTGCCCCATCCTGAACGCCCAGTCTGCGCACATGCAGATTCAGTTCGTGCGGTTCATAATCATTGTTCAAAATCACAACCACAGCCTCACCCGGAAGGAAACGTCCATAACTGACAACCTTATATGTGCCATGCAGAAACATAACCGAGCCTTTCATCAACGCTTCGCTGCTCTTGTGTACCTTGATAATATCCCGGTGAAACTGAATCAGCTCCTGATCCTCTCTGCCCCACGGATATCCCCTTCGGTTATCCGGATCGGTCCAACCACAGAGTCCTGCTTCATCACCATAATAAATCGTCGGAGCACCGGGCCATGTCATCTGGAATACAACTGCCTCCCGGAATACACCTTTGTTTATATTTTCCCCAGCCGCTTCCGGTCCCATTGTATGGATACGTCCAACACGACGATTCGTACGTGTCAGGAATCGGGAATGATCATGGTTTGACAGCTCATTCATCGCAATTTCCAGAGAATTCTGGTTAAACCGCGACATATGATGCCTCAATGCACCCGTAAATGCATCCGGATTTCCAAGCAGATCGCCCCGGAACTCATCACTATGTTTTTCCACGCCGGTCAGGAACCACGTGATTGGCTCCATAAACGCATCGTAGTTCATTACCGTATCCCACTGATCGCCTAAAAGCCATGCCTTAGGATCGCCATAATGCTCTGCAAGGATCAGAGCATCTGGGTTTGCTTTCTTGACTCTTGTCCGGAAATCACGCCAGAAACGATGGTTAAATTCCTCTGTATAACCAAGATCGGCAGCCACGTCCAGACGCCAGCCATCCACGTTGTACGGTGGAGAAACCCATTTCTCACCGATACGCATAATATATTCATATAGCTTCTCGGATTCTTCGTAATTTAATTTGGGAAGGGTATCATGTCCCCACCATCCATTATAAGTACCATTATATGGCCACTGCCATGGATCCTGGAACTTAAAAAAGCTCCTGTAAGGACTCTGGTAATCAACATAGGCACCCTTTTCATAGCCCTCCTGATTCTCATAAATACATTCACGGTCCAGCCATTTATTGAAGGAACCGCAATGGTTAAATACACCATCTAAGATCACACGCATGCCACGCTTGTGAATCTCCTCCACGAGCTGTGCAAACAATTCATTGCTGGCTTCTAAGTTTGCCTTATCCGTCACGCGCATAATATATTTGCTGGCTTCCTTATTTATCTTGCATCCCTCTGGCAGACACTCCCCGCCATCCTTGACAATCTTGCCAAAATGTGGATCTACATAATCATAATCCTGAATATCATATTTATGATTGGATGGCGAAACAAAAATCGGATTCAGATAAATAACATCGACACCCAGCCCCTGCAAATAGTCCATTTTATCCATAACGCCCTGCAAATCTCCACCATAGAAGCTGCGGACGTCCATACTATCCGGATACTTAAACCAGTCTGTGACTTTACGTGTGCCTTCGCCAATATAACAGTATTCATTGTCCTCTACGTCATTGCTTGGATCTCCATTATAGAAACGATCCACAAAGATCTGGTAGAATACAGCGCCTCTTGCCCATTTCGGTACGGAGAATCCTGGCGCAATCTGGAAATTATAATCCGGATTCAGATCCTTCTGTGTGCCAAGCTTGTTATAATAACAGGTAACATTTCCAGCAAGCACCATATAATAATAATCAATATCATCCGTTACCTCGGAAATTGTATATGCATAATAATCAAACAACTCGTCGCTGCTTTCCACCTGCATAGCACAACGCTCCCCATTATAAACCAGATAGACCGCATCTACATTATTTCTTCCCGTACGGAATCGTAACGTCACCGAATCTCCAATCTTCAATTCTGCCGGATGCCGGTAGCTGTCTGTTCCATCCGCAAATAATGCACCAAAATTTAATGCTGTCTTCGTATTATATACATACTGTAATACTTTGAGAGCCTGTCTCTGATTCTCCACCATCAAGAGTATCCTCCCTAATTCTTTTTAGACCATTATCTATTATTTTAATACAGGACAGGAATTTACACAATAAAAAAATAAAAATAGAAAGGGAAAAGGACAGCCAACGATCGGCTGTCCTTTTCGGAGAAGGTATTTTGTTACTTTGGGGTGTAGCAAAAAACTATATAATGTATTGGGGGGTTACAAGTATTATTATACATAGAAACCCTGAAAAGTCTGCCCAAACATTCATTTTTTTTTTATTTTTTTTGTGCAAATTCTCTTGAATCATGTCATAAAAAATCGTTTTTTGGTCCGTTTTTGTGTATTATGCACAATTTCAAGGTTTCTATCACTACAATTTACACAATTGTTTAAAGATTCAAACCGGTTGTATCCAGACCATCTGCATGATTCATCAGCGGATCTACCTCAAAAAGTGCTTCAAATTCTGCACGATTAATACGTTCTTTCTCCAGCAAAGCTGCTGCACACCGATGCAATACATCAATATGGCTCTCAATGATAAGCTTTGCTTCCTGATAACATTCGTCCATGATCCGGCGTACTTCCTTGTCGATCAATGCAGCGACCTTCTCACTGTAATTTCTCGCATGTCCAAGATCTCTGCCAAGGAATACCTCTTCCTCACTGTTGACCTCGTAGTTGATCAGTCCGACTTTCTCAGACATTCCATACTTGACAACCATCGCCTGTGCAGTCTGGGTTGCCTGCTTGATATCCGCAGAAGCGCCTGTCGTGATATCTCCGAAAATCAGTTCTTCCGCGATTCGTCCGCCGAAGCTGACCATAATATCCTGCTGCATATGCTTCTTCGTCATAAACACATTATCATTCTCCGGCAATGGCATCGTATATCCGCCGGCACCACGTCCGTTCGGAATAATGGAAACCAGATGCACTGGTCCAACCTCACTCAGCAGGTGGAATAAAATCGCGTGACCACTCTCGTGGTAAGCTGTAATCCTCCGCTCCTTCTCTGGCACAAGACGGCTCTTCTTCTCTCCGCCAATTCCAATCTTGACAAAGCACTTGTCAACATCTTCTTTCTTAATAAACTGACGGTTCTGCTTGGCCGCACAGATTGCGGCTTCATTCATCAGGTTCTCCAGATCTGCACCCGCAAATCCAGCAGTTGTTCTTGCAATCTCATGCAAATCTACGTCATCGGACAATGGCTTGTTTCTGACATGGACACGCAGAATCTCCTCACGTCCCTTGACATCCGGTCTGCCAACCATGACCTTACGATCAAAACGTCCCGGTCTTAAGATAGCTGGATCCAGAATATCAACGCGGTTTGTCGCTGCAAGCACAATAATACCCTCATTTGTACCAAATCCATCCATCTCGACAAGCATCTGGTTCAGTGTCTGCTCACGTTCATCATGACCACCGCCAAGACCAGAACCACGCTTTCTGGCAACCGCATCAATCTCATCGATAAACACGATACATGGTGCATTCTTCTTCGCATCCTCAAACAGATCACGCACACGGCTCGCACCGACACCGACGAACATCTCAACGAAATCCGAACCGGAAATTGAGAAGAATGGTACACCGGCTTCTCCTGCCACTGCCTTAGCAAGAAGTGTCTTACCGGTTCCCGGAGGTCCCTCTAACAAAACACCCTTCGGAATACGCGCACCCAATGTATTATATTTCTTCGGATTGCGCAGGAAGTCCACGATCTCCGCCATATCCTCTTTTTCCTCTTCCAGACCGGCTACATCCTTAAATGTATACTTCTGGTCGTTCTCGTTCGACATATGCGCCCGGCTTTTGCCAAAATTCATCATCTTGCCGCCACCGGCGCCACCGCCGCCACCAGCACCAGACATATTCGCCATAAAAATCATAACAACGACCAGCAACACCACAATAAGCACAACTGTCGGCAGCCATGTCCAGATATTACTCTGGCCACTGACATCATGCAATTCCAGGCGGATATTTCCACTGCCCTTACTCATGATAATCTGTTGTACCTTATTGACATCCGATACATAGAATTCTTTTTCCTCGTTTGTCTGCCGATATGTGATGTATACCGTTCCTGTTGGTATCTCCTTATTCTGATAGATTTCTACGGAACCTATCAGATCCTCGGATACTTCTGCCTGAAAATCGACGATCGTATAACCGGCATCTGTCTTTGAACTTTTGTTCATGTACCAAATAATGCCACAAAACATTGCAAAGAACAGAATCAGGTAGATTCCGAGTCCTTTCTTTAATCCTTTCATGCTCTGCTCCCTTCTGGATAAATTTATGTATTACTCAGAAATCACTCCGATATATGGAAGATTTCTGTATTTCTGTGCACAATCAAGACCATATCCTACTACAAAACGGTCCGGGATCACAAATCCGGTGATATCCGGCTCCAAATCTACAACCCGGCGGTCCGGCTTATCCAACAGTGTTACCACCTTAAAACTTGCCGGCTTACGTTCTTTCAATATATTGATCAGATAAGAAAGTGTACGGCCGGAATCCATGATATCCTCGATCAATACCACATCTCTTCCCTCGATACTCTCATCCAGATCCTTGATCATCTTTACAACGCCAGAGGACTTTGTATCATTTCCATAACTGGAAACAGACATGAAATCCATCGTCACCGGTACAGTAAGGCGCTTGGCAAGCTCACACATAAAGAACACGCTTCCCTTTAAAACACCGATAATATGAATCGTCTTTCCTTCATATTCCTTGCTCAACTGCTGTGCAATCTCTGCAATTCTTGCCTCGACAGCTGCCTCATCAATCATAACGTCAATCTTTTGTTCCATCCTGATCTCCTTTACCTTCATATTGTATTTTCAAAACTTTATTCGTCTGTTCATCCACATGATACGCAGGAGAAAAACGAAGTCCGACAACCCACACGATTTCATGTCCGCATGCGATAACCGGCCAGTCCGCCCGTTTTGTACGATCTACTTTCGCATCAATAAATACGCGGGACAATTTTTTTGTTTTTCCGTCTGTATCAATCACGATGTAATCTCCGTCTTCCGGTGTCCGGACACACAAAGTACCTTTTATTTTAGCATAATCAATAAATTTCGTATAGGCTTTTTTCGGAATCGGAGCTGTAAATATAAAATCCTCGATGGATACGGAAAGTGTTCCCTGTTCCGGAACTTCATAATCACCCTCCCGGGCAATTGTAAACCGGTAATCATTCATCGTCTGCACCTTATCCGATACAATCAGTTCTCCATAATTTCTTCTCGCATGAATTCCATACGGCAGCTGCACACTGCTTCCGGAATCCTGATAAATAAGTGCTGCAACCGCCTGGATATGCCGCCTTGTAATATCTTTCTTACACAGAGCAACCTGCCCGATTGCTTCCCAGACAATATGCTCCTGCAGCACAGGCCCAACCTTATATAATTCCGCGACTGACAATGTCACTGTTCTGCCAAAAGCATCCTCTTTTTCCATCGAATCACACTGTTCGAGTGCCTGTGCATGAATATATTCATAGCTTTGCGCCGCATCCTGTGCCAACTGGCAGATATGCTCCACCACCCGGCCGTTCAGCTCTTTCATAACCGGCAATATACTATGCCGGATCTTATTACGCGCATAAGTAAGTTCTGTGTTTGTTGAGTCCTGGCAAAAGTCCTGTCCGCAGTCTGCCAGATACGCTTCTATTTCCATCCGCGATACACCAAGCAGCGGACGGATGATATTCCCCCGGCTTGCTGCGATTCCTGCTAGTCCGTTTAATCCGCTGCCACGCATCATATGGAACAGTACCGTCTCCGCGACATCATCCTGATTGTGTGCAACTGCAATCTTATCGAATTTCAGCTGCATTACCAGTTCTTCCATACACTGATAACGATACTCCCGTCCTGCTTCTTCCACTGACAACCCAAGCTTCTTTGCATACGCCGGAATATCCTTCTGATACTCCTGATACAAGAATCCAAGCCTCTCACACAGCGTCTTCGTAAATACCGCATCACGATCTGCCTCTGCACCGCGGATTCCATGATGTACATGTACCACGACAATTCCCTGTGAAGGAATCTGCAAAACCGGCATAAGTGCCTTTAACACGCAAAGAAGGCAAACCGAATCCGCACCACCGGACACACCAACCACCAGCCGGTTACCCGGTTCAATCAATGCATGACTCTGTATATAATTATAAACCTTTTGTTCAAATAAATTCATGAATTCTCCGTTGCATGTCAGTTTTTTCCATGCTTATATTAGCACAAACATCATCATTCGTATAGCAATTCACAGATTTTTTACAACCTTACATACTACAATTGTTGCATCATCCTTTAACCTTCTTCCACAAACGCTTCGTATTTCCCGTACCATT
The DNA here is from genome assembly GCF_056872695.1 of Wujia sp. Taxonomy (NCBI): domain Bacteria; kingdom Bacillati; phylum Bacillota; class Clostridia; order Lachnospirales; family Lachnospiraceae; genus Wujia; species Wujia sp. The sequence continues at coordinate 194,186 of NZ_DBMFCD010000003.1, forward strand.
GTATCCACTACAGATTCTGGGGTCTCATCCTCCAGCTCCGAAAGCAGTGTATTCATATAATCATCCTTGTTTTCAAATAAAATGCTGTCCAGCACGCCATCACTTACCATGACGATCAGATCTCCCGCATAGTACTTCTTGCTGCTGCATTCACACCCGGCATCCTCTATCACCCCAACCGGAAGCGATGTGGATTTGATACATTCCATCCACGTTCCGCGTCGGATATACGTCGTTGCAGCACCATATTTCACCAGATGTCCTACCCCTGTATACAGATCCAGAAGCAGCATATCCAGCGTTGTAAAATGTTCTCCTTTATTTTTTTCCGCCAGATATGCATTGACCAGACGCACTGCCATCTCCTGTTCAAATCCGGTTGCCACCAGTTCTTCAACTGCCGATAACAGTTCCTCACTGTCCCTTGCCGCCTGCACACCATTTCCCATTCCATCTGCGATCATCAAAAGAGCCTGTCCGTTCTTAAGATTTCCAATATAGAAATTATCGCCCGATATGACATCTTCCTGGCAGGAAAGCCGTCTGGCGGCCGTCTGTAACTGAAATGCAGGTCGTTGATTCAGGATTACCAGGTCGTAATTTCGGCCCACTATCTGGCGGCTGTCCTCGCCGATCTCAAATGGAATCCCGGTCTCTTTACTGGCTATCTTGCGCACTGCTTCAGCGCCAACCAGCCTGCCACGTCCCACCCGGGCATCTGCATAAAGCTGATATCTGCCATTTTGCGCCTTTAACAAAGTCAGTGACTTTACATGGACTCCCATACGTCCAAGTTCAGACACGATTGCCATCTCCGCATCCTTACGCATTGCAACCGGGCTATCCAGCTGTTTTGTAAATGTCTCCAGCATTGTACCAATCTGCGAGAAGCCAATCCGCTGTCCTTCCGTTCCAGCAAATGTATAATCAATCCGTTTTAATGCATCCGAGAATTTCCGCACACGGGAAAGCGTAAGCCTGCCCCACTCTGCCCCTTCGAGTTCTCCGGAGCCACCCTGTTCCCGTATCTGCACAAACAATCGGCCCGGCAGAAATGCCAGAACAAAAACTGCGGTTACGATTGCCTTAATGCCGCCCTCTGAAAGCATCTGCGGAAATATAAAATAGCCAAGCAGGCAATCACAGGCTGCAAAAATCACAAGACTGCCATACCGTCCCATATGTAACACTTCCGTCAGACCATTTACCAGCACCGCCAGAAATACCCACGCGGCAAGCATCTGCATATCCTCTGTCCGAAGTGCATAGATGGCTCCTGAGATTGCAGCCCATGACACACCTGCGGAAAAGCCAAACCGGTAAGATATATAGAAAATGGTAAACAGACTGACACTTGCCAGCACTTCAACCTCATCGGCAATCTGAATCGGCATCCCGGCAAAAATTGTCGTTGCCAGAATGAGGATTGCAAGCATCGTCTGCGTATCAGCCAGAAAATGCAGCCTGTCCTCCATGATATTGTGATAAGAAAAACAATATGCAAGCATAAAAGAAAAAACAAGCACCCCTTCTGCACATGCGCTGGGAATGCCGATGGCATCCGTAAGCCAGACAGCCGCTCCTATTTGCAGGATAACCGTCTCCAGTCCCACAAGCACAGACAGTAAAAAAGAACGCGGATACAACAACTGCAATTTTCTGACACGCACAAGCACTGCAGCAACCACCCAGATCAACGGATAGATCATCTGACCCTGTATCTCAAAGCCCCCCTCTTCGAAAAACGCACTGAGCAATCCAAGTAACAGCATCCACGGACTTCTTCCGCAGGCACTGCCCGCGCCAATAATCGCGATTCCAAATGGTGCCGTTCCAAGCAGGCTGCAATGTCCCACGCAATATGCAGTCAGAAAATCTGTGATACCAGAATAAATCTTTGCCATCTTCATTCTCTCAATCCCCTCTACCAGATGGTTATTGTCTATTACAAATTTGCCATACAAGTTTATATAATTCTTCCGGTGCTGTATGTCTAACAGTGACAGTTAACTGACAGAATTTATAGACATTTTTACGCAAAAAAGCTCCCGACCCGTGTCGGAAGCTTCTTATTTCTTCTTGTGTCAATCCTGTTATCTTTATTCTGAAGGACGGATTACCAGCTCATCTGGATGTACCAGACCAAGCTTGTCTTTTGCAACATCCTCTATATACTCATTTGTCTGCATATATTTTTCCTGTGCATCGAGATCTGCCTGTTCCTGCTTTGCCTCCTGCACCTTTAACTCCATCGTCTTTTCTGTCTCAGCCAGCTGTTTACTCTTCGTATGCAGGCTTGTTGCACGTACAACGGAAGTCACACATACAAATATAACCGCAACGATAACTAAAAACGTAATGACCGGCGACTGACGATATCGAACTGATTTTCTTGCACTGTTTTTTGCCATTTCCATACCCACTTTTCATACCTAAAGATATTTACATTTTACCCTTATTATCGCTATTTTTCAACATTTTCTTATGCTTTTTCGTGGATTTTTTTATCTTGTACAAGATGTTGTTTATATTTTTTAATAGAGTACAACTTATAGTATAGTGAAACAAAACAACACCAAATAAAATGCCGATTGCCATATACCAGTGCAGAACGCCATCTCCATAAGTATGGATTCCGTCCAGCGTAATGTATGTCCACACCAGCCAGAAACAGACATCTTCCATCGCTATTAAAATTGAATTATGAGATACTATGCGTCGAAAGATACGCAAAAGATCATACGACAGTGTGAGGGCGATTCCCATGGCAACGCTCATCAGAAACATGGCACCCTGTCGTATTAAAATATCCATCAATTATCGAAACAGCCGTTTGGCGATTGCCGCGGCTTTCTTCTTTCCCTTTTTATCGGAATACAGCATTCCCTGTATCGTACCGGTCAACTGGAGTTCACCCTTCTCCATATCCAGCTTCTCTGCATGCAGATTCTGCCCTTTTATAGCCAGATGCTCTGCCGTCGTTTCCACCTCCACCAGCTCCGGTTCCATGGATATCACCTTTTCCAGTCCGGTGAGGCTCATATGTGCGCGTTGCGTGAGATGTATCATATGACTTTCCATGTATGCTCCTGCACACTTGTTATAGCTTATATATATGCTGCACGCACATCACTTATGAATCAGAGATATTCAAACATCTCTTTTGCATCTTCTTTTTTCGTAGAATCCGCAATCATTGTGACTTTAACCTTGACCGATTTATTTCCAAATGATATCTCAATCACATCGCCAACCTTTACATCATAAGATGCCTTTACCACCTTATCATTTACCATTACTCTGCCCGCATCACACGCATCGTTTGCCACAGTCCGGCGCTTGATCAGACGGGACACCTTTAAATATTTATCCAGACGCATACTATATCCTCCCTGTTATTGTACAACCATTACCTTTTTATATGAAAAAGCTGCCGCAATGTGCGACAGCTTTTCACTCTTTATCGAAATTCTATTCGTAAGAATCAGATTAGTTTAAAGAATCCTTTAAAGCCTTACCAGCCTTGAACTTAGGTGTCTTAGAAGCAGCAATCTTCATTGTCTCGCCTGTTCTTGGGTTACGTCCCTCACGAGCAGGTCTCTCAGCTACTTCGAATGTACCAAAGCCAACCAACTGAATCTTCTCACCATTCTTTAACTCTTCTGCTACTGTCTCTGTGAAAGCCTTAAGTGCCTTCTCAGCTTCTGTCTTCTTAAGTCCAGCCTTCTCAGCCATCTTTGCAACTAATTCATTCTTGTTCATCGAAATTTCCTCCTATAAATAAAACGATGTTTCCTGACCACATCCCCCGCGGTCGAATCTTATTTTATCAGCACTTTCGAAAAATGCCCTACGCATATTTATACCTTGTTGCCCTTTGTTTGTCAAGGAAAAAAGCCAAGTTTTTGGCACTTTTTGGGAATTTCGATGTCATTTTTAACCTTCCATCTGCTTCCCGAGAAAATTTGCCGCTATCGCTGCTGCTTTTACCTCAGATTCGCCTATTTGCTTGCTTCCTTCACGACTGAGCAGAATTACCGCACCAATCGCATCACCTTCACAGATAATCGTCTGTACGATTTCTCCTTCATACTCATTGTCACCATGCCCAAGAATCCGGATAAATTTCTTTTCTCCTTTTCTGGCAAGGATTGCCTCCCGGTCATTGATGGCATCCTCCAGTTCCTGATGCAGGGCTTTACCGAGCAGATCTCGTTTGGGGATTCCCGCTACTGCGATAATCTGATCCCGGTCACAGACGCAGACGCCACAACCAAGACTTGCCGCTATCGCCTCTACATATTCCTGGGCAAATGCAGAAAGCTCTCCGATTGGAGAATATTTTTTTAGCACGATTTCTCCATCTTTATCTGTAAATATTTCCAGCGGGTCGCCTTCCCGGATCCGTAATATCCGTCGTATTTCCTTTGGAACGACAATTCTGCCAAGCTCGTCGATCCGTCTGACAATTCCTGTTGCTTTCATTTGATTATTTCCTCCTGTTCTCCTGACATACTTTCCATTTTTGTACTGTATGGGTAGTATGTGGAAAATTGAAAGAAATATTCGATACTTATTTAAACAAGTCAATAAACTTCTATAGTATCCTTCATGCCGCCAAATGCTGTCTTGGGATTTAATCCATATTTCTCTATAATCTGTCTTGTTGTTCCATCTTCCCGCATCTCATTCAACGCCTGTGCCAACTTTCCAATCGCTTCATCCGTGCTGTCTTTTGAAAATGCAACTCCCAGTTCTGAATTATATAAGCTCTCATCCAAAATCCGGTAATTCTCCGGGTCAGTTTCTACAAATGTGCGTAGTGCGCTCTCATGCCCGGCAATTGCATCCACATACCCTTTCCGAAGACTCGCATAAATCTCATCCATCGAGGAAAAACTGAATAAACCACCCACCTGCGGTGTCGATGGATTGTTCTGATTTAAAAACTCCCGTTCCGGTTTGCTCGTTGCCTGCACAGACACACGTTTGCCTTCCAAATCTGACAATTGATAGATGTCACTGTCTGTTCGTACCACAACAACCTGCCGGCTGTTCAGATATGGACCTACCCATGTGTATTCATCCTCGCGGCCAGTCATCGTAAAGCTGCCCCACAGACAATCCACGCTGCCTTCCTTCAGATATTCGTCCTTATCCTCCCACACAATCTGGGTGAATACAGGTTCGTATCCAATACGACGGCACGCCTCCTGTGCAAGCTCAACATCTACACCTGCAAACTCACCATCCTCATTGATATAATTAAACGGTTCATAACTGTCGCTGCCAATCACTAACTGCGGCAGATCTGACAGTTGCTGTGTATCCTCCGTCACAGTTGTCCCACAGCCTGTAAGCAGCAGACAACCTGCTATACACGCAGCCATGAGCTGACGAATCTTCTGCACTCTCATCAATTCTCCCCCCTATTGTTCTCCCCACAATATCTTCGTATGCATCGCAATCATCGTCTACTCGTCAAACTGCGATGCATACAGAGATGATTACTGTTAGATGCCTGTATTGGTATTACAGTATAAACATCAAATCCCCATAAGAAGGCATCGGCCACATCTCTTTGTCTACGATCATCTCCAGCTTGTCAACCGGTGTACGGAGTGCTGTCATAGCCGGCATGATCACATCCAGACAATATCTGGCGCGTTCCGGTCCCTCTTCCTTCTTCTCAATCTCCTCTGTCACTTCTGCCAGATGATTGAGAGCCTCATAGCTTTCTGCAAGCAGGGCAGACGTCTTCTCCAGAAGGCGCTCCTGTACACTGACATTGTAGTTTCTGCCGGCTGTACGTACCTGATTGACAGACTCTGCAAGCACAGTTGTGTATTTAACAACAGCTGGAATAATCTGCTTCGTTGCCATATCGATCATCGTTCTTGCCTCAATATTGATTGCCTTTGCATAGATCTCATACTGGATCTCTGCTCTTGCGGAAAGCTCTGCCTTTGTAAATACTTTGAAATGCTCAAACATCTCAATAGATGCATCCGTCGTAAGCGCCGGAATTGCATCAACCATCGTCGGAAGGTTCGGAAGCCCTCTGCGCTGTGCCTCTTCCTGCCATTCCTTAGAGTATCCGTTTCCGCTGAAGATAATACGCTTATGCTTCTCTGTATATTCTACAATCAGAGCATTTAATTCCTTGTCGAAGTCTTCTGCCTTCTCCAGTCTGTCACAGGCCTCCTCAAACGCCTCTGCTGCGATTGTGTTCAAAACAACGTTGCAGTTAGACAGGGAATCCTGGGATCCAAGCATACGGAATTCGAACTTATTTCCGGTAAAAGCAAACGGTGATGTACGGTTACGGTCTGTTGCATCCTTGCGGAAATCCGGAAGTGTTGCAACTCCCGTTGCAAATTTTTCACCCTTGATACTGTGAGTTGCCTCGCCATTCTTCAGAATCTGGTCAAGTACATCCTCAAGCTGATCACCAAGGAATACAGAGATTACGGCTGGTGGTGCTTCATTTCCGCCCAGTCTCTGATCGTTTCCGACATCGGCTGCAGACACACGGAGCAGATCTGCATGCTCATCAACCGCCTTCAGGATACATGCAAGTACGAGGAGGAACATCTTATTTTCATGTGGATTCTTACCCGGTTCCAGCAGATTCACGCCATCATCGGAGGTCAACGACCAGTTGTTATGCTTTCCGGAACCATTTACCCCGGCAAACGGTTTCTCATGAAGCAGGCAGCGCATACCATGACGGCTTGCTACCTTCTTCAAGATCCGCATCATGATCTGGTTGTGATCCTGTGCAATATTCACCGGTGCATAGATCGGCGCCAGCTCATGCTGTGCCGGAGCAACCTCATTGTGCTGTGTCTTCGCCGCAACGCCAAGCTTCCAGCACTCCTCATTTACTTCCTTCATATAGGCACTGACACGCTGACGGATCGTACCAAGATAATGGTCATCCATCTCCTGGCCCTTCGGCGGCATTGCACCAAACAACGTACGGCCTGTATAGATCAGATCCTTACGCTTTAACCATTTTTCTTTATCAACCAGGAAATATTCCTGCTCGGCACCAACGGATGGTGTCACACGTTTTGCAGTTGTATTTCCAAACAATCTTAAGATACGGAGTGCCTGCTTGTTGACCGCCTCCATCGAACGAAGCAGCGGTGTCTTCTGATCGAGTGCCTCCCCTGTATACGAACAAAATGCGGTAGGAATACAAAGGATACCGCCTGCGGAATCATGACGTACAAACGCTGGAGATGTACAATCCCATGTCGTATAGCCTCTTGCTTCAAAGGTTGCACGAAGTCCTCCGGATGGGAATGAAGATGCATCCGGCTCTCCCTGAATCAGCTCTTTACCTGAAAATGATAACAGTACCTTTCCGTTTTCCTTCGGTGCCGTGATAAATGCATCATGCTTTTCGGCTGTCACGCCGGTCATCGGCTGGAACCAGTGACTGTAATGTGTTGCGCCCTTCTCGATTGCCCATTCCTTCATCTCATGGGCAACTACGTCTGCAATCTCTAATGACAATTCCTTGCCCTCTTCGATTGTCTCCTTAAGTTCCTTGTAAACCTTCTTCGGAAGTCGTTCTTCCATGACTGCATCGTTAAATACATCGCAGCCAAACAGCTCTGTTACGTTTACATTTTCTTCCATGTTGTCTTCTAAACCTGTCCTTTCACGTTTCCTTAATTAATTTTGAAAGTTCTCCCCTTGTATTATTATTTTTTTTATAGTATATTTTATGAAGTTTGCTTTGTCAAACATTATAATAGGTAATATGCCGTAATCTTTCATTATCTGACGGCATTTTTATTCAGGAGGAAAATATATGCAACGGGAATCTTTTAAATCCCGTCTTGGTTTTCTGCTTGTTTCGGCAGGATGCGCCATCGGTATCGGAAATGTCTGGCGTTTCCCTTATGTCGCAGGCGAAAACGGAGGCGGTCTTTTTGTACTCTTTTACCTGATTTTTCTGGTAATCATGGGACTACCTGTTCTGACAATGGAATTCGCGGTCGGTCGTGCAAGCCGCAAGAGTGCGGTACTCGGTTACAAAGCGCTTGAAAAGCCCGGCAGTAAATGGCATATCCACGGCTGGTTCGCCATGGCCGGATGCTATCTGCTGATGATGTATTACACAACCGTATCCGGCTGGATGCTTTCATATTTTTATAAGTTTGCAACCGGCGCATTTCATTCCGGTATGAACACAGACGCAACTTCTTCGGTGTTCACCGAGCTGCTCGGTGATCCGCTTCAGATGACGCTCTGGATGGTAATTATCGTAATCGCGGGATTTCTCATCTGCAGCCGTGGCTTGCAAAATGGTCTGGAAAGGATCAGTAAATTCATGATGCTGGCACTGCTGGCACTGATTTTAATCTTAGTAATACATAGTCTGACATTATCCGGTGCAAAGGAAGGCTTGAAGTTCTACCTCGTGCCAAATGCAAAAACCGTCTCTGAAGTTGGTCTCAAAAACGTGGTTTCCGCTGCTATGAACCAGGCATTTTTTACCTTAAGTTTAGGTGTTGCGGCGATGGAGATCTTCGGAAGCTATATGAGCAAGGACAATACACTCGCCGGGGAGGGCGTCCGTATCTGTGCACTTGATACATTTGTCGCAATCATGGCAGGACTGATCATCTTCCCGGCATGCTTCAGCTATGGTGTGGAAGTCGGTGCCGGTCCGAGTCTGATCTTCGTCACACTGCCAAACGTATTCGTGAATATGGCAGGCGGCAGGATCTGGGGAACGTTGTTCTTCCTGTTCATGACATTTGCCAGCTTCTCGACGGTCATCGCCGTATTCGAGAACATCATTTCTTTCTGTATGGATATGTTCCATATCAGCCGGAACAAAGCATCGCTTATCAACTGTGTTATCATTCTGATTGCAAGCATGCCTTGTGTCCTTGGCTACAACGTATGGAGCAATGTGCATCTGATTGGCGGTCGTGACGTACTCGACACGGAAGACTTCTTAGTAAGCAACCTGCTGCTGCCGCTTGGATCACTCATCTATCTGTTGTTCTGTGTTACCAAATGGGGATTTGGATTTGATAACTACATTGAAGAGGCAAATACCGGAAAAGGGCTTAAAATCAGCCGGAAATTAAAGCCGTATTTCCAGTTTATACTGCCGGTTTTGATTCTGATCATTCTGATTCAGGGATTGCTGTAGCCGGATCCGGGGGAGATCGTTACACTACTTTTTAATAAAACGAAAAGGATTTTACTGATATGGAAAAGCTCAAATATATAAAGCCGAAACTTTTTAGCACTATGAAAACATATACAAAGGAACAGTTTGTGAAGGATATCGTCGCAGGTATCATCGTGGCGATCATCGCATTGCCTTTGTCGATTGCACTTGCCATTGCCTCCGGTGTCAATCCGGAGCAGGGCTTATACACCGCAATCATCGCAGGATTCTTCATCTCCCTGCTCGGTGGCAGCCGTGTGCAGATCGGCGGTCCTACCGCAGCATTCGTTGTTATCATCTACGGCATCATCGCCCAATATGGAATGACAGGACTTACAATCGCCACCCTTTTATCCGGCATCATCATGATCATCTTGGGGCTGTGTCATTTTGGCAATCTGATCAAATTCATCCCGAAGACGATCACGGTCGGCTTTACATTTGGTATTGCCATCGGCATCTTCGCCGGACAGCTCAAAGACTTCTTCGGTCTGTCCATGGGGGCTGTGCCATCCGAATTTGTTGATAAATGTGCTGCCTATGCGAAAGCATTTCACACGATTGACTGGATGACGTTCGGTATCGGTATGCTCGCGCTGCTGATCCAGATCTTCTGGCCGAAGGTATCTGCGAAGATTCCGGGCAGCTTAATTGCCATTCTTGTAACCACACTGATCGTCCAGCTCGGCAAGCTTCCGGTTGCTACGATCGGCGATCTGTACACGATTAAGGCAGGCTTCCCGAAATTCGCCGCCCCGCAGCTTTCGTTTGCTCTAGTGAAAGAACTGATCTCACCGGCATTTACAATTGCAATTTTAGCTTCGATCGAATCGCTGCTTTCCTGTGTTGTATCCGATGGTATGATCGGTGGACACCACCGCTCGAATGCGGAGTTAGTCGGTCAGGGCGTCGGCAATATCATGTCATCGCTCTTCGGTGGTATCCCGGCAACCGGAGCGATCGCCAGAACCGCAGCCAATGTCAAAAACGGCGGACGTACCCCGATTGCCGGTATCGTCCATGCGATCACCCTGCTGTTGATCCTGCTGTTCCTGATGCCGTATGCATCTATGATTCCGATGACCTGTCTTGCCGCAATCCTGATTATGGTTGCCTACAACATGAGCGGCTTCAAGACATTTGGCCACATGATCAAAACCGCACCGAAAAGCGATATTCTCGTCCTGATCACCACTCTGCTTCTGACGGTATTCTTCGATCTGGTTGTGGCTATCGAGATCGGTATGGTCATGGCAGCATTCCTGTTCATGAAGCGAATGTCCGATGTCGGTGAAGTGAAACCATGGATCTACAAGGAAGATCTGGACAAAAACGAGATCTCCGAGCACACGGACCTGAAGAATGTACCGCATAACACAATGGTATATGAAATTCTCGGTCCGATGTTTTTTGCAGAGACAAATGACTACCTTGCATTTACACACGAAAAACACAAGAATGTTCTGATTCTTCGTATGCGCGATGTCCCGGCGATGGACATCACCGGACTGGAATCACTGGAAGAAGCATACAAAACATGCCAGAAGAAGGGCATCCACTTACTGCTCTCCCACGTGAATGAGCAGCCACGCCATGTAATGGAGAAAGCCGGCTTCGTAGAGAAACTTGGCGAAGAGAACTTCTGTGTGAACATCAACGTTGCGTTAGCAAAAGCGGCAACGTTTGATAATTAAACATTCTGCTTACCATAACAAAAAGCCCCGATTGCGTCTGTGGACATATTTCCAATCACACCGGACTGCAACAGGGGCTTTTGTATTATATAATTGCTTTGGTCTTCTCCATCACATCCTGCAGGATTTTCAGGTTGTGCAACGTATCCTCAGTCTCCAGTGAATGGTTGGCGTTCTCGTAGACGTGCATTTGGACGCCCTGCGCTTCACTCATCCGGATCACCGCAGGCACATCACTCCACGGATCAGCCGTTCCGATAAATGCAGCCGCATGCTTCGGGGCAAAGTTGTAGGTTGCCTCAAGCGGCGTGTATAAGATATGGCGGAGTTCTGCTTCCGTTCCCGTTTCTTCGAGTTTCTGTGCATAGGCAGATGCGATAATCGTACCAACGCTTTTCGATACAAACAGCACTTCTGCATATGCTGCAAAATCAACATCTGCAAGCTGTGCTTCCGCCTGTGCATACAATGCATGGAAAGCTGCCTCCATCTTCTCTTTGTTCCCGCGGATATTTCCCGCCTGATAATCGTATTTCAAAGCGATCAGCTCATATCCTGCCTCGCCAGCCAGCTTCCGGCTGTAATATAGAAGCGGCTTGTCCGCATGATACCCGATTCCCGGAAAAAATATTGCTAATTTCTTCATAGTTCTGTTCCTCATTTTCATTTTGATTGTATTATACGTCTTGGCATTTTTATCTCAAGCATATCTTTTATTGAATTGCATTTACATTTTCTGTTGTAAAGCTTTTATAGTCAAGCTGCATTTCTTCTCCCAGATTTAATCCCTGCATAAATGCATCATACTCTAGTTTATCGACGGTTCGTGTCTCCCCAGTTGCACGATCTGTTATGTAATAGATACAACCATCCCCATCAAGATCCTGTTCATCCGGGAATTCATAACTCGACAATGATTTATCCCAGTTTGATACGTCATAAAGCAGGACAATCTGTCCATTCTCGAATTTACCGTATGTACATGGCCAAATGCTGGATGGTCTCTGATTATGTGATATGTCAAATCTCACATAGCCTGTGGCATAATACGTCGCATAAGGACCCGTATTATATTTTACTTCTACGGTTTTTGTATCCGTATTATACGTATATGCAAGACCCCAGTACCCAGCCACGCATGCAGCTAATCGTTTAAAAGTGAGTTCTACTTTTCCATCTCCGTCAATATCTGCAATTGCAAACAAATCATCTTCAACCCAATTAAATCCAGGTTCCGTAGTATCCCAAGAAACTCCATCCGTTCCCAATAATGTTCCCGTCGAAAGGCCAGACAACAAAAACTCCTTGTACGCCGCTTTCGCCGCTTTGTCATAATCCATTTTTGATACACCAATGTCATTGGATTCGTCCATAGCAGCCACTGTCGTCTCCTGCGTTGTCTCCTCCGTGGTCACCACTGTAGTTTCTTCTGTTTCCGTCGTATTCTCTGTTTTCTCTACAACTGCGGTCACAGTTGGTGCATCCGTCGGTTTTACACTCTCCGGTTCCCGTGTTGTTACCGCATGATGCACTCCAAAGCCTATCGTAGCTGCAATTGCCACTCCTGCAACGCCAATCGCGATTTTCCCACCGATCGTATCAAGAAATCCTGCCCGTGATCCACCTCTAGCACTTCCACCTGTAACTTCCGGTCCTGCCGCCGCACTACCATCCCCTGTTTTAAATTTATTTTTTTGCTCCGTGTTGTTTGAATTCATTGGTTCTCCCCCTTCGTAAAACATATTGCTTATTATATGTACGATATTTTACAGTACACTCACAGGCTTTTATCTTTTTATTTAGAACTTCCCATCCGCATCCGGGATTGGACCACTATCCGTGTTCATATAGGAATTATCATCATATAAGGTCTTCCAGCTTGTCTTATATATATTTAAACCATCACCCAAGTCTTCATTTACCGTCGGTTTTATATATATTTCTGGCGCAGAATCAACAAGATTCTGCACTGCCGAAAAACCTGTTTCAACTGTGTTATCAAACATGCTTAATGCCTTTTCATCATGAATAAAAATTATTTGATATGCACTTCTACCTTCCCCATCTGCACTATATGTAATCTTTGCAATATCAAAGTTACAGGTTCCGCCTGCAATTCTCCATCTGATATTATAAACATATTTACACTCCAAAGCCTGTTCATTTTCAAAGTTTATCTTTTCTGCATTTTCATATATGATTCCATCATTATAAAGAACCGCGCTCTGACCATTGTCTCCATACCCATAATTGCAGGTGAAAATCTTTATAACGTTTCCGTCACGCATCGTAAATACATCCCCAATATCCATTCCTCCAATCACCGCGTTCCACTGACCAATTATTAACTCATCCGTTCCATCCCCATCGAAATCACCAATCACATAAAACGCATCTTTATTTTTACTCTTATCTGTAAAATTCTCGCTGGCTTCATAGGTTGTTCCCTGTTCAATGCACTGTTTTAAGTCCGCTAACACCGCTTCATAGGAAGTATACTTCGTAATAATTTCGTTTTCCGAAGCATCTCCCATTGTCGCCACAGCCGTCTTTTCGGTAGTCGACTGATTTTCTGTCACAACGTGATGCACACCAACGCCAATTGCTGCTACCATTGCAGTCCCAACGATACCGATTGCAATTTTTCCACCAATTGTACCAAAGATTGCTGCCACACCTCCACTCGTACCAGAAGCTCCGACACTTCCAGCCGCTGCACCCGTTGCTTCTCCCGCGGGCACACCAGCTCCAACTGAGGACGCACCATTTGACACAGCTCCGGTTGCAGTTCCTTCTGCATCCATTCCGCTTACTGCTATCCCACTTCCTACTATCTGTCCAAATATGTCAGCCAACCATCCTGCAATGCTAATCGTATCAATCCCAAGTGTATATGCAAGGAAATTCTGATATGCAATCCACATCCATGGCACTTCTGCCAAACGATATCTTCTGATATTGGAATTTCCATTTTCCGAATCATCCACAGGCGCCAGTGCGATTGTCTGCAAAATAGCTGTCCGTGTCTGACTCAGTGTATATCTGATATCCGAATCTTTACATCCTGTCTTCACTGCAATCTCTGGCACACTAACACCAAAATAATAATAGTCCTGAAAAACGACACGATTCATCGGTGACAACGTAGTTACAATTTCCTGCACTCTTGTAACAAAAGAAGTATCCAAAACTGCATCTTCCGTTATAGTTAACGCCTCATCTTCCACCGCATAATCATAAAATTTCCCGTCTACCGCCTGTTCATAAGTATTCTCAACAGAATCATTATGAATCTCTGTCCATCCATTTTCCTTCAGATATCCCAGTGCCTCCTCATTTGCAAGCTCTGCAGCCCATTGGTAAAATCCGTTGGTCTGTTCCAAGCTTGTCACATTCTGGTAGATTTTATCGTATACCTGTGGCACCAACGATGTCGCTACATTTGAATCATGGACAACTGTATGAAGCATCGTGTAGACCGTGTTTACTGTCTCATTATAAAAGCTTTCACACCCTCCAAAATCTCCATTTTTAAATTTGTTAAGTTGCTCTGTAATGATTGGATTCATTTACTCCCTCTGATTGTTCACTTAAATGTTTTTTTACTTAGAATTTCCCATCCGCATCTGGGATTGACGGATCTTCGTTCAGAATTGTTTCGTCCTCAAACATTGGTTTCCACGATAATTTCTTATATGGATGTGCTTCTTCCTTCCCTGCCCATGTTGATTCATCAATTTCCGTATACTGTAGACTTTGATAATCATCGTCTAATTGCTGAAGGAATGTATCATATGTAACCTCTATCGGTCCACTGAAATAATCTGGTTGAGCACCATAACCTAATTCATAATATCTAATTACGCCATCTCTTCCACGCAGTTCTAATAAACATGTACAAGAATAATCATCCTCCAACGACGAATCATAATATACCAAATCATAATTTTGATCATCGGAGGCATGTACCGACATAACATTTCCTTCACTATAATAACAATTTCCATATCTGGCTTCAGGGTGGTACTCCCAATTACAGATATCACGGATTTCTACCATTCTCTTCTCTGGATTCCAACAACCAAACAATAGTTCATCTTCTCCATCCTCGTCAATATCTTCCAGTGCATAAAAACTATTTTCCTTACTGTACGTTGTAATTGTGTAATAATCTGAATACTCACTTTTCCCGGTTGCAGCATAATCTTCCATCCCCGTTCTCGCCTGTTCCAGCATTACTTCTAATTGTGACTTTACCTGCTGCTCATCTTCGTTCTCCGGCATTGTCTCCTCTTCCGTTTGTTCTGTCTCAACTTCAGGTGCCGGACCATCCTCCCACATAAGCGCACCATTGCCATCCTCTTCTTCTATCGCTACAATGTGTCTTTCCGGTTCGGACGATGCGTGATGGATTCCCAGACCGATTCCGACAACCGCTGCCACTCCGGCGACTCCAACTGCCACTTTTCCGCCAACCGTACCAAGAAATTTTGCAATTCCATGTGCAGATGCCTTGGCTGCTGTCCCAGCCGCTCCGCCTGCCTGTCCGGTTACTGCTGCCCGCGCCGCACTTCCTGCCTGTCCTGCCGCACTTCCCGCAATACCACCTGCCTGTCCGATTACCGCAGATGTTCCTGCCACGCCACCAGTCTGCCCGACCATCGCGATTGCACCAGCCGCACTTCCTGTGATTCCGACATGCGCGATACCCGTCACCTTTCCAATATAATTCTGGAACAAAATATACAGCCAAGGTGTATCCTTCAAGCTGAATTTATGCGAATTCTCATGCTTTACCTCATATGCCGGTGCCGGTCCATGCGCTGTGATTGCTGAAAGCATGGCTGTCCGTGTCTGTCCAAGTGTATGCTTTACCGCCCGTGTCGTACATCCCGTTTTTTCTACGATCATTGGCACGCTCTCGCCAAAATAATAATACGACTGGAATACGACCTTTTCCATCGGTGATAACGCCTCGATCACAGCCTGCACATGCTCTGTAAATACGCGATCCTCAGATAAATCCTCCGTAATCGCGAGGGCTTCATCCTCCGCTGCATAATCATAGAACGGCATATCCAAACTGCTATCTGCCGATTCCATAGTCTGTGCATTTACAGAATCCATCTCTGGCTGCATATCAGAGCTTCCTGCCTGTACTGCGTTTCCCTTTAAATACTCCAAAGCTTCCTCATTTGCAAGTTTTGCACTCCACGCATAAAATGTCTCCGTCTGCGGAAGCGTCTGTACATTTGCATAGATTTTCTCATATACCTTCGGCATCAGTTCTGCCGCAGTGTTCTCATCCGGAATAATCGTATGCAGCATCGTATAAACCGTCTGCGATGTTGCATAATAAAAGCTCTCATATCCGCTGAAATCTCCGGATTGAAATTTCTCAATTTGTTCTGTAATAATTGGTTCCATCTGTACTCCCTTTACTTCCCATCACCTTGAGCGGTCCGATCACATAGGTAAGCGCACCCATATAGATCACCATCCCGTGTTCACATTCTACCACACTTCCCGGCTCCGGGGTCGCTAATTTCATCCGGGTATCTCCATCCACGATCAGGAATTTGCTGCAGCCTCGCGAATCCATCGCCCGCCACGGCGCATCATAGTACCGCGTCCGAAAGAACGCCCATACTGTTGCCGGACTTACGACCGCATCCTCGCCGCCACCGAAGACGAACACATCCCCCGGCGAAACCATCACCGGCTTGACGCGCCCATGCAGCCCGGAAGAGAGCTTCTTCTGATTGCGGATCGTACCGTTCTTCGGATTTTCGTCCATGTAAAACCAGATACCGTCCATATTCTGGAACCGTCCATGTCTGCGGCTGATCGTCGTTGCATGCATCGGGATATCCGGCGTATGCTCCTTCGACATCCGTCCAACCTCCCAGGCGACCTGATTGTCCAGCAAATAGATATTCAATTGTCCATTTTCAATTACGATTAAATTATTTTCCATCCTACCATATATCCGTATCGAGATCCGGAAGCTCCGCGAGAAATGCGTCAATCTCCGGCAGGTCAAGCTCCAGCAGCACCTTGCGCGCATAGCGGCATAACTCATCCGGATCGAATTCCTCCGATTCCGTATCAAGCATATTGTTCAGTTCCGCATCATCCAGAATAAACAGGATCACACTCTCAAACAGGTTCTTCGCACACAAAGGTTCCATATGTGCCAGCGTAAGCATCTCGTCGATCTGCTCATGATCCATGCTCAGATGCAGTCCCAGCGAGATAATCTTGTTCCGCGTCGGATACCATTTGTTCTGCCGTATCGCAGACACGCACTGCCGCAGCGACGACGACCAGCCCTGTCCCTCTGCCAGATTCGCCACGCTCGACGAATACCGCTGGTAATTGATCGTCACATACATTTTCACATAGGCATAAAACTTCTGATATGCTGAGGAGAATGTTGCAATATTGTCATAGATAAACTGCGTTAAGGCATCTGCATTCTCCACCTGTGATAACTGCTCGGCAAACTGTGCCGTATTGATATCCGGGATTTCCATATCTGTATCCGCCGTCATGTTCTCCTTAATCTGCGACAATATGTAATCATAGGCGGTCAGTTCATACGCTTCCCCGCGCTTTTCAGATGCACTGTTTCCGAAACCATCCATTTCAACCCTGTGGTTTAACACATAGATACACACGCAGTCTTCCAAGCTCTTCGAATAAAGCTCCGGGTACTGCCCGTATCGACGCAGAAGCTGGTTCATCTTCTCCAGATCATACTCCGCCGCCATGCCGATTCGAAGAAATGTCTCGCGGTTCTTCGGGATCGCTCCCTTACACCATTTGTCGACTGACACCCGGCTCACGCGGCACCGCTTCGCAAATGCAGACTTCGTAAGTCCGCTCTCCGCAAGGATTTCCAGCATCTTCTGCATCCACAGCTCCTGCTGTGACTGCAGCAGTGGAAAAATACGCGCTTTCAGCTCATCCAGATCCTCACATCTTCCGATCTCTTCTCTTATAAATCTTGTCTCATAATCATTTTCTTCCATACATCATCCTGTGAGATGCCTGTCACAGGCATCCGTTTACTCCATCGACTGTTCCTTGTACGCCTTACGAATCGGAATAATTGGCAACGCCATAAATACGAAAATCGAAATAAAAAATGCAACCAGACCGGTCACGATATCATACGGAAACGGCAGAATGATCCAGCCCCATTTTGCAATCTTTCCCGCCATCTTCACTGCGGTTTTGATTCCGCCGAAAAAGTATGAGATCAATCCGATCATCACACCATATCCACACATCGTTATGCTCCATCTGCTCTGTGTGGCGAGGTTGATTACGAACCCCAATACTGTCATACAAGTTGCTCCAAGTGCAATATACTGCGCAATTTCCAATCTTTTCATTTTTACCTCTCCTTTGTTCGTTTGTTTTTCAGCTCTTGCTGATGTCCTTATATTACACGAACAAAGGAAAGGCGCTTTCAGGCAAAGTTTACACTTATCTGTAACAGCCACGCAAATACATCACATATGTAAAAAGGGCACACCAATTATGCCCTTTTTACGCTTATTATCTATGCATTTCTTCCAAGCTCAAATGCTTTATGGTTTAAAGCACGGAACTTCTCCGCAACGATTGCGTCGATTGCTTCCTCCCATGCATGCTCCGGAATCTCCGGGAAATACTTCGAAAGTCTTCCCATGAGCGCGATATTTACCGCCTTGGCAGAACCCGCCTCCTCTGCGATCGCGAGGAAATCCTTCGCATCGACATTCGCACCGGCTGCCTCCATCTTGGAGACAAGCTCCTGCGGATATTCCGCAGCGCCTGTGATGACAGGCATCGGCTCTACCTCCTGTGTATTCACGATGATCTGTCCACCCTTCTTCAGGTAGGATATCCATCTAGCCGCTTCGAGCTTCTCAAATGCGACAATCGCATCTGCCTCGCCCTTATCAATGACCGGTGAATACACCTTCTCACCATATCTTACATATGTGACAACGCTTCCGCCACGCTGGCTCATACCATGCACCTCGGAAACCTTCACATCAAAATTCTGTGAGAGCAGCACATGTCCTAAGATCTTGCTGGCAAGCAACGTACCCTGTCCGCCGACACCGACGATCATAATATTCTTTGTTTCCATCTTACCTGCCCTCCTTTGCTGCCGGACACAATGCGCCGAATTTACACATCTGTGTACATACTTCACAACCGATACACAACGTCGTATCAATCACTGCCTTCTTATCCCGCACGGAAATCGCAGGACATCCGATCTTCATACACATCTTACAGCCAACACATTTATCGGTATCCACCTTGATTGGCGGCTTATGTACCGTACCCTTGATCATAACACACGGGCGGCGGCTGATGATGATACTTGGCTCCTCTGCAGCAAGCTCTTCCTTCACGACACGCTCCACCTCTGCGAGATCATATGGATCAACAACCGTGACACGGTTAAATCCAAGTGCTGCACAGAGTGCTTCGAGATTCACCTTACCGGCCGGTTCGCCACGCAGGTTCTTACCGGTTGTCGGATTCTGCTGATGTCCGGTCATACCTGTAATCGAATTATCCAGGATGATCACGGTCGAATTGCTCATATTGTAAGCGATATCTGTAATACCAGTAATACCGGAATGGATGAAGGTCGAATCACCGATTACACCGACACTCATCTTCTCGCCCTGTTCGCCCATCGCTTTATTAAAGCCATGCAGACCGGAGCAAGACGCACCCATGCAGACATTTAAATCCATCGCATTCAACGGTGCCACGGCGCCCAATGTATAACATCCGATATCACCATAGACCATACACTTTAATTTCGAAAGGATGTAGAAGATTCCACGGTGTGGACAACCCGCACACATCACAGGCGGACGTCCCGGAATCTCATCGGCAATCGCCAGTTCATCTGGTGCGTCTCCGCCAAGTGCCGTACGTACCAGATTCTGTGAGAACTCGCCACAGATTGGGAATGTCTCTTTGCCGACAACCTCTAAGCCAAGCTTTCTGCAGTGATTCTCGATAAATGGATCTAACTCCTCTAAGACAACAACCCTATCCACATGCTCTGCGAAGTCTAAGATCAGCTTCTCCGGAAGCGGCCAGATCATACCGAGCTTCAGGTAGCTTGCATTATCCCCATATACTTCCTTCGCGTACTGATAGGATGTGGAGCTTGTGATAAATCCGATCGATGTATCGCCCATCTCCACGCGGTTTAAGTCACAATCCTCCGCAAATGCGATCAGATCCTTCGTCCGCTGCTCCACGCGCACATGTGCGTCGCGGGAATTCTTCGTCATCATAACCTTTGTCGGATCCTTCTTATAAGGGACCTGCTCCGGAACGACCCGCTCCTCCGTATTTACAACACTCTGGGAATGTGCCACACGTGTACACATCTTGATAAATACCGGTGTGTTAAACTGCTCCGACAACTCATACGCACGCTTCGCAAATACGCGTGCCTCCTCCGAATCTGACGGTTCTAACATCGGCACCTTCGCTGCTTCTGCATAATGTCTCGAATCCTGCTCATTCTGGGAAGAATGCATACCCGGATCATCTGCCACGCAGACAACCAGACCGGCATTTAATCCCTGATAAGAGATCGTGAACAGCGGATCTGCTGCCACATTCAATCCAACATGCTTCATCGCCGTTGCGCTTCTGACTCCACCCAGACTCGCGCCATGTGCCACTTCCATAGCCACCTTCTCATTCGGTGCCCACTCACAATAGATTTCATCATACAGGGCTGCTTCCTCGGTAATCTCTGTACTCGGTGTACCCGGATAACTGGAAATCACTTTGCATCCGGCTTCGTACAGGCCGCGCGCAAGCGCCTTGTTTCCCAACATCAATTCTTTCATTTATAATTTACTCCTTATCTCTTAAACGGACGATTCTTCATACGATAATGTGACAGTCTATCCCCTGCTCTGCCATAGCAAATCCGATTCAACACAGACCCGCTCCCGCTCACTTCCACACGCAGCGGACACTAAACTCATCACAGTTCCTGCGTCACTGTGTGATTCGTTAAGTGCCGGCGTGTTCCAATGGTCTGTTTATGAATTCGGATTTGCCATGACAGAGCTTGAACATATCGCTTCTTGATTCCATTATCGCATGAAAAATCTGTCTGGTATATTTTAACTACTAGTATTTAACTCACTCCATATAATATTTTGTGGAGCAAATTCGACATTCAAGCTGCCTTATGCCTCATTTTCCTTCTCGACCAGCTTGTCTGCGCCGTACATCTCGCGCAGCTTCGGCTTCTCGATCTTGCCGGTTGCATTTCGCGGGATCTCGTGGAAGATGATCGTCTTCGGGCGTTTGTATCGTGGAAGTTCTAAGCAGAAGTTCTCGATCTCTTCCTCGGTACAGGTCATACCGTCCTTAATCTCGATGATGGCGGCTGTCTTCTCGCCCAGCCGGCGGTCCGGAAGTCCGATGACTGCCACATCCTTGATCTTATCATGCTTACGCAGGAAATCTTCGATCTGTACCGGGTAGATGTTCTCGCCTCCACTGACGATGACATCCTTCTTCCGGTCAACAAGGAAATAGAATCCATCCTCATCCTGTCTTGCCATATCTCCGGTGAATAACCAGCCGTCCCTGATTGTCTCTGCGGTAGCTTCCTCATTTCTATAATAACAAGTCATCACGCCCGGTCCCTTGACACAGAGTTCTCCGACTTCGCCCTGTTGGACGGTCACGCCGTTCTCGTCCACAATCTTACATTCCCAACGATAGCCCGGCACGCCGATTGCTCCGACCTTATGGATATTCTCCACACCCAGATGCACACAGCCAGGACCTGTCGACTCGGAAAGACCATAATTCGTATCATACTGGTGATGTGGGAAATATTCTTTCCAGCGCTTGATCAGGGATGGCGGTACCGGCTGTGCACCGATATGCATAAGCCGCCACTGCGAAAGCTCATAATCCTCTAACTTCAGGTCACCGCGGTCTAACGCGTCCAGAATATCCTGTGCCCACGGAACGAGCAGCCAGACAATCGTACAATGCTCACTCGACACGGCGGAGAGGATTGTCTCCGGCTTTGTGCCCTTTAAGAGCACAGCCTTGCTGCCTGCCACCAGACTTCCCATCCAGTGGAACTTCGCACCAGTATGGTAAAGCGGCGGGATACACAAAAACGTATCATCCCTGCTCGTGCCGTGATGCTTCTGCTCCATCTCGGCTGCCTGTGTTAAGCTCTGGTGTTTATGTAAAATTGCCTTCGGGAATCCGGTCGTTCCGGATGAAAAATAAATTGCTCCGAAATCATCATCTGTGATCTCCACATTTGGAGCATGGCTCGAACAGTCTGCCACAAGCTGATGATAGCTCTCCGCAAACTCCGGGCAGTTATCCCCGACATAGATCAACAATCTTCCCTTGGAAAGCCGCTCTGCATATGTCTCGA
Organism: Wujia sp.; assembly: GCF_056872695.1. NCBI lineage: Bacteria > Bacillati > Bacillota > Clostridia > Lachnospirales > Lachnospiraceae > Wujia > Wujia sp. Next base: position 216,543 of record NZ_DBMFCD010000003.1, read on the forward strand.
TTCGACCGATGAACGCCGGACCAAACACGATCATATCAACCTCTGCAAGCTCTGCACAATATAAAATCTCTTCTGCATCATACCGGAAATTAAACGGCACGGCGATGGCTCCTGTCTTCAGTACACCAAAATAGATCGGCAGCCATTCCAGACAATTGTACATCAGGATTGCGACCTTATCGCCCTTCTTGATACCTCTTCCGATCAGCATGTTTGCAAACCGGTTTGCCTTCTCATCGAAGACACTCCATGTAATCTCTCTTCGATACGGCTCAAATCTCGATGGCTGTATCAGCTCAAACTCCTTCCACGAAGTTCTTCTCGTATCCGGTTCATCCGGATTCAGCTCCACCAGTGCAACCTCATCCGGGTACAATCTGGCATTTCTCTCTAGGTACTCTGTAACTGGCATTTTCTTTTGCGACTCCTTATTTTTCTATATATTTCCGCACGGCCTCAACCAGTTTTTTTGTGCTGACTGGTTTTTGAAGCCTTGCTTTCATTCCATATTCCTCTTCACCAAGCTCATCATCCGCATACAATCGTGAGGTAAGTGCGATTACAGGAATCTTCTTTCCATCCTCGCGAAGCCGGCGTATTCCCATCGTCGTAGCATACCCATCCATATACGGCAGTCCCATATCCATTAAAATCAGATCAAAATAATCCACCGGGGATTGTTCAAACATGCAAAGTGCATCTTCACCATTGATTGCACGTTCTACAACAAGGCCTCGTTCTGTCAATATCTGTTCTTCTATCAACGCTGTAATATCATTGTCATCCACGATTAAAACTCTTTGTCCGGAAAACATTGTTTTATCGGAAGACACCTGTTTCCAGTCAGACCAGTCAAAATACTGATCTCTTTTTTGATCATCCTTATTTTCTATGCCATATTTCAGCTGCATCCCGACAGTTACCTTAGTTCCAAAACCACTCTTGGTTTCAACCTCTATCTCTCCATCCAGCAGACGTACCAGGTTCTGTACAATCATCAGACCAAGTCCGGATCCCTCCACCCACTCAATCCGGTCCGAATGTTCTCTCGCAAACGGTTCAAACATAATCTTCCTGAATTCATCAGACATGCCTACACCATTATCCTGCACATAAAACTCAAAATATCCAGACGTTTTGCCCAGCGGTTTCTCCTTGATTCCACAAAATATTTCTCCACCATACGGAGTATAATCAATCGCATTCTGCAGTAAATTAAGCAGGATCTGCTGCATTTTCTGTACATCTCCAATTACAATCGGATGATATAACTGTGCCATATCCAAATGCAGTGTATGACGCCGCAATTTCATGGACGGCTTCACAATATCCAATGTATTTCGCCATAAGCTTTCCAATGAGGTCTGATGCATCTGTAAATTCAGGGTTCCTTCCTGAATAGCATCGGTATTGGTCATCTGACGCACCATGCGGAAGATTGCTTTCGCAGATAATGATATCTCTTCAATACACTCTGTAACACGCTCTGGCTTTGTGACAAAGGTTCGTGCGACAGATGCATTTCCGACAATCATATTGATCGGCATCTGTAACTCCTCGTTCAATCGTCTAAGGTACATATTTTTAATTGCATATGCCTGTTCACTTTGCAGATACGCTTCCCGAATTGCCTGCCGCTGTCTTAACTCTGCAGACTTCTTACTATCTATATTCATGTGGAACCAGTTCACAATTTTAGGTTCATTCGCCTTCCACTCTGCCACCTTGAATACATCTCTGCGCCATACATTTTTTCCTGCGCAGACTTTATATTCACACTCAGCCGTATCACTCTGTTTCAAAATCCTGCTTAGATTCCGTCTGTCACAGAACGTATAACGATACTCCTGATACCCGGGTTCTATCAATTCCTGTATCTCAAGATTCTGCTCACTGTAACTGCAATTCCGAGGTACCGGAATCCCATGTCTGTATAGATTATCGTGCAAAATTTCAAACGAATCGTTTTCCAGATCAATTTCTTCAATCAACAGCCATTCGTCGCACATTGATGCAATCGCATGGTTTAATTTTTCCCTTGTTGTTCCTGTAGAATCCCCATATTTATCCATATCTAAAATCCCCCATGATTTTCTGTTCTTATGGTCTTCTGTTCTTTATTATTGATAAAACACTGCCCAGAAAAATGTACCATCCTGTGCACGTGCAACACTAACACCAAGATATGTACAATTATCCAAATCCACGGTTCCCTGATTTTCCTCGTTCATCTGTGCAATATAAGTATCCAATGCCTGCTTTACCGTAGTTACATCCTCTTCCAATGAAAAAGTATATGTCACCCATCCGGTATCTGGTATCTTATAAGTGGCAATCATCTGATTGCCAATCTCCGTTAATGCGGCGTTTAATTCGTCTGTGCCGGTATATGCCAAAGCCGCACTTTTTACTGCTGTCTCCTTCGCAGCATACATAAATTCATCTCTCTGTATAAGTGTGTTCCCCTTTGCTTCATGCTGCTCTGCACACAACTCATAAAACGCCTGCGCATACGCCATACAATCGACTTTCTTCACCGGACTCGCATCTATCTCTGTCTGTAAGATCTGCTGCATCGTTTCTTCTGGCTCAACCGTCGGTTCGGTGCCGTCCTGCCTCTTCTGTAAATATACAGACACAACAACAGCTAACAACAATACGATACCACAGATCACACCAATCCGCTTTTTCCTGTATACCTGTTTCTTCTGTTCTGCCTGCATATCGGATAACATACGGGATATCCCGCTGTATGTCACAGATGCGGAAACCTTCCGTGATTCCTGCGTCAGTTCCTCATATAAAGCCTGATACAGACGTTCTGCATTTGCAAACCGGTGTACCGGTTCAATCGCTAATCCTCTCATCAAAACAGCTTCTACTTGAGGAGGGATCGTGATACCTATCTCTGATGGTGGCACAAGCACATCCTGCTTCACCCGTTCTTTTGCCCTTGGCACGTTCACTCCTGTCATACAGCGATACATCGTTGCACAAAGTGCATACACGTCGGAATATGGACCAACCTGCCCTTGCGGTGTTACCTGTTCAACCGGTGTAAATCCACCTTTTTGTACCTTGCCTGAATTATATTCGCCATACTGTCTGGCTGCTCCAAAATCAATCAGTTTGACTTTCCGGTCATGCGTAATCATGATATTATCCGGACTGATATCCCGATGCACCACACCATGTTTATGAACACCTGCCAATGCAAGAATCACCGGACGCATAATCGCCAACGTTTCGGTCACAGACAACCTTCCACCCTGACTTTTTATATATGCATCAAGCGACTGCCCCTCCACAAAATCCATGACAAGATATGCCGTATTATTTTCCTCAATAAATGTATAGATGTTAACCACACCCGGCTGTTCTCCCAAGACAGCCAACACCCGGCCTTCTTCGATATATTGTTGTTTCATCCGCTCGAATGCCGCACCCTTTTCACCTTCGCACGCGTAAACATTCGGATCTCCGGAATTCCGGTAACAGTATCCGCGCATATAAAATTCTTTAATTGCAACCTTTCGTTGCAGTTTCACATCAAAGCCCAGATATGTGATTCCAAATCCGCCATCTCCAAGCACCCGGTCAATATAATATTTGTTCTGTTCCAGATACGTTCCCGAAGGTAATTGATGTGCTTCCATGCGCGCTCCTGTTTTTGTCCATGATTGGATTTATTTTATCACAACAAGCATTAGAATTCTATCCCTTTTCTGGCAGAAATTCCCTGTTCATACGGATGCTTCTCTTTTTTCATTTCCGTAACATAATCCGCAAGTGCAAGAAGCCTGTTCGACGGATTGCGCCCTGTCAGAATAAATTCGACCTGCGAATGACTGCCCTCTAGCACTTCCATCAATTTCTTTTCATCAAGCAGACGATATTTCACAGCATGCAAAACCTCATCCAGTACCACAACCGCCTTGATAACATTTTCTTCCGGTGTGTGGATGCGCTGTTTTTCTTGTCGTTCAACCCATGCCACAACCTGTGCCAGCATAGCAGCAAAATATGTGCGCGTCTTTGCAAGTTCTTCCACACCCATCCGGCTCACAAATCCATACATTTCCGTTGCATGTAACGTCTCAATGCCAAGTTTGTGCAGCATTGCAATCTCCCCGGATGTATCATCCTTCAAAAATTGGACAAAAAGCACTGGTATCTTATTTCCCGCAGCCCGCACAGCAAGTCCCACGGCTGCCGTTGTCTTTCCTTTCCCATCTCCATGATAGACCTCAATCATACCTGTCTCCTTTAATTTACTCATTATGGATTCCCATGTTTCAAGCCGGATGCCATTTCACAGGAATCGTTTTATCTTCATTTACCCTGTTCCAGAATTTCGTAAATTTTCTCCATATACAGGCTTTCCCGCAGAATCTGTGCCAGCTTGTCAAACTGCTGTTCCCGGTACTCCTGCAACGTCAAATTCTCACTTTCTCCCCGTATTTTTCCTTTCCGCGCATACAGCAGATTGATAAATGCTTCCCTAACATCCACCTCATCGAAGATGCCATGAATATAACTGCCTGCTACAGTTCCTGCCGTGTAGCCAAGTAGATGTCCTGTTGAATCCTGAACAAAAGGGGAAATCTTATTTGTAGCTTTCCTTGTGCATACAGAATTATCGACAATCGTTTTCATATCAAATTGTTGTGATGAAGCATCGCTGCCGATGGCTTCCGTCCGCCCCATGTGTATCTCATAGCCAACAACTTTTTTTCCGCTAAGTGATGCAAAATCTCCTTCCAACATTCCTATCCGGTATATGCGGTTCTCCAACTTTTTTTCTTCTTCGAATATCGTTGTAACCGGAAGCAATCCCATGCCCCGCACACTTCCAAGTGCACTCTCCGTCTGAAGCGGGTCCATCAGTGCTTCGCCAAGCATCTGATACCCACCACAGATACCGAACACGATGGTGCCCTTCTTCGCCAGACGCGTAATCTTCGCTTCAAGTCCGCTCTCCCGCAGCCATAGCAGATCCTGAATCGTGTTCTTCGTGCCCGGAAGCAAGATCACATCCGGCCCTCCAAGCTCTGACGGTTTTGTCACATAACGCACCGACACATCCTGCTCCATGCTAAGTGCCTGCATATCTGTAAAATTCGAGATGCATGGGAACCGGATCACAGCCACATCGATTTCCGCCTGTATGTGCGTCTCCGTAAGGCTTGCCGCAAGAGAATCTTCATCCTCGATGTCGACATCTGCATATGGCACTACACCGAGCACCGGCTTACCGGCACGTTCTTCCAACATCGCAATCCCAGGATCTAAAATCTTCTTATCTCCCCGGAATTTGTTCACGATCAGGCCCTTGATCCGCGCCTGTTCTTCCGGCTCTAAAAGCATCACCGTACCGATCAACTGTGCAAATACACCCCCGCGGTCGATGTCGCCAACTAAAAGCACCGGCGCATCTGCAATCTTCGCCATTCCCATATTCACGATGTCATCCTGTTTCAGATTGATCTCCGCCGGGCTTCCCGCACCTTCGATTACAATAATATCATGCTCTGCGGCAAGCTGCTCATAGCTTTCCCTGATCACCGGAATATATTCCTTTTTCTTTGCGAAATAATCCATCGCCCGCATATTTCCTACGACCTGTCCCTGCACAATCACCTGTGAACCCATATCGGTCGTCGGTTTGAGCAGGATCGGGTTCATCCGCACAGACGGTTCTACGCCTGCCGCCATCGCCTGTACGACCTGTGCACGTCCCATCTCTAACCCTTCCTTTGTTACATAGGAATTTAATGCCATGTTCTGGGATTTGAATGGTGCAACCTTGTAACCATCCTGTTTGAATATGCGGCAAAGTCCTGCCGCGATAAGGGATTTGCCGGCATTGGACATGGTGCCCTGAATCATGATTGATTTTGCCATTTTGTATCTCCTTTCACACGAACCAGCCTGCGAATGAATTCCTGGTTCTCACTGTGGGAACGGATTCCAATGCGGAAGTATGTATCATCAAGTCCCTCAAAATCATTACACACACGAATCAGAACACCCACGTCAAGCATCCGCTCTTTCAAGTCCGGTTCATCGCGGAATAACAGAAAATTCCCATATCCATCATACACTTCTGTCACCAGCTCGCGCAGACGCGGTACGAGATATGCACGTTCCACCTGCAGATTCTCCCGCGTCTTCGCCAGATATTCTGTATCCGATAATGCCGCAATACCTGCCATCTGTGCCGGAATCGATGTGTTCCACGGCTGAAGCTTCGCACGAATCCTCGACTGTAACTCTGCATCCCCGCAGACCAGATACCCAAGCCGGAGTCCCGCCATACAATAAATCTTTGTAAATGCCCGGAGTACTAACAGCCGCGGATGCTCTGCCAGATACGGCAACATGCTATATGCCATTTCCTCCTCTAAAAACGGCAGGAAGCATTCATCCACGCAGACATACGCCTGCAGCGCTTCCGCCTTCGCAAGCACACGCAGAATCTGTTCCCGCGTAAACAATGTTCCGGTCGGATTGTTCGGATTACACAGAAATACAAGGCGGATGGAATCGTCCATTTTTGCAAGCAGACGCTGAATTACAGTTTCAGAATCAAACTGCAGCTTATCCTGTCCTTCCATATCAGCAGCGCGTCCATCCGCATCTTCGCATCCTGCATAACTCATCTCCCCGCCGCCCGCAGCGACAGCTTCCGCATACCCGGTAAAGGTCGGTGCAATCGTGAGTGCCTTCCCGGGGATTGTCTGTCCAAGTGCATACAGAAGCTCCGCTGCGCCATTTCCCGGAATAATCCGGTCTGCCGGTATCTGCTTCGCTTTCGCAATCGCATGACACAACTGTTCCGCCTTGTAATCGGGATATCTGCCAGTCAATACAACGCCCTCATGCGCCGCCTGAATACTTGCAAGCGGCATACCAAGCGGATTGACATTGATAGAAAAATCATATTCGATTGGATTTCGGTAGACATCTCCACCGTGGGTATAGTTATATTCCATGTTTTATTCCTCGCATTTTTTAAAACGGATTATTGCTTCACATATCTTTGATTCTTACTATCCGGTTTATCCGGTAACGTCATTCTGATAACTCCATCTTACTTATTATCTTGCTTATTATCTTATGCAGCTTTTTTCTTTTTCTCTCTTCTTATAAAGAGGAATGCACACAAGCCTGCAAAGACAATCGTCACAACTACAAGCACCGGAATCACCGGAATCGGAGAAACGCTTGCGCGAACAAGCTTCAGCCCCTGATATAATGTGTACACACCGAAGATGGAGAAGATTGCAAATGCAAGCATGCTAAGCAATCCTTCCGGCGTCTTGCTCTTCAGCAGATATCCGATCAGCATACCAAGCATATCCGCAGCGAACAGTCCGAGCGAGCAGCCAATCCATACAACCAATGCTGCACGCATACCTTCATTTGCACCAAATGTGATCGCGGTAAGCTGTGTCTTATCACCAAGCTCTGCTACAAAAAATGTACAAAATACCGCAAGCGGCGCAAACTTGATCTTCGTCTTACCGCCTTCTTCCTCTTCTTCGTCGTCACCGGCAATCGTCGATGCGGCGAAATAAAGGAATGCGAGTGCTGCAATCATCTTGATCACCCATTCCGGCACAAACTCGCTTACAAGTCCGCCTGCCAGAACCGCAAGTCCGTTCAGCACAAGAATCGCAACACCGGTACCGAGTATAATGTCTCTTAATTTGTATTTCGAAGTAAGCGCGATCAGCATAAGCTGGGTTTTATCGCCCATCTCAGCTATAAACTCCGTGAAAAATACTTTGAAGAATAATATCATTTGTCCGAGCGCCCCTTTATCTTACTATGATGTAAACCGCATATGCCGCGTAAAGCGCAACCATGCAAAGTCCTTCTGCTCTTCCGATTTTCTTCTTCGTTCCTGCAAAGATCCATGCACATATGGTAAATACAATCAGTACACACAGGTCAATGATATTTTCTGTGATAATGCTGATTGGACTGATCGCCGATGCTATACCAAGCACCATCAATATATTAAATATATTGGAACCGATTGCATTTCCAAGTGCCATATCCACTTCATTCTTTCTGGCTGCTACGATGGATGTAACAAGCTCCGGAAGTGATGTTCCGATTGAAACGATCGTAAGCCCGATCAGTGTCTGGCTCATACCGAGATCGCTTGCGATTCTGGATGCGGCATCAACCGTCACATCTCCGCCGACAGCAATTGCGATTGCGCCGCCAATGATAAACAGTATACTCACGGGAACAGAAACAAGCTTGATCTCCTCGTCCGATCCACCTTCGATCTCGACCTTCTTACCTTCCTTACTTGCTTTCATCGCAGTCCGAACCATGTAGATAATGTAACATGCAAAAAGCACTATAAATATCACACCATCCAGATGTCCAAGCGTCATACCGGTCTTGTCGCCAAGTCCGACAATTCCGAGAAGCATCAGAAGTCCGGCACAAATAAGTGATAACGGGATATCTCTTCGGATTGTTTCCCTTGCAACATTCACTGTTGCCAATATCGCGCACACGCCAATGACGACCATCAGATTAAAGATATTGGAACCGACAACATTGCTGACTGCAAGCTCATTGTTGCCTGCAAGGGAAGCAGACACACTGACTGCGGTTTCCGGAAGGGATGTCCCCATCGCAACGATGGTAAGTCCGATAATGATCGACGGCACATGCAGCCGCTTCGCCACGCTGGAACTTCCCTCCACAAAGAAGTCCGCGCCCTTGATAAGCAGTACAAAGCCTATCACAAGGAATACAAGCACAAGGGCAAATGGGGCATTGTTAATGATTTTTTCCATGGTTTCCTCCTTTTCTCGTTCAAAGCTTCCGTCAGCCGAAATCCTGCTATCATAAGTATGGATAGCTTAAAAAAAGACTCATGTATATCAATCAGCTGCCTGTGTAGATTATTGCACAGACGGTTGATCAATATACATGAGTCTCATTATTTAAGATTTGCCAGATTATACTCTCAACTTATAATCAGAATGTTGACAAACCACACTTTCGCGCTAACTACTCCCTCATGGACTGTTCAATTACCTGATAAATTTTATCAAATATAGCGAGGTGTGTCAACAGGGAAATCCGAAAGAAACGCTTCCCATAACCGAAAATCACTGCGTAAACATCACCTCAAAAACCGTTCCTCCTGACGGGTTTGATCGGACAGTAATGCTTCCGTCATGTACTCTCACGATTTCATGAACGAGTGCAAGTCCGAGTCCGACGCCGCCAAGTGCGCGGCTTCTGGATTTATCCACACGAAAGAATGGCTCAAAGACACGCTCCCGAAGTTCCTCCGGGATTCCGTTCCCCGAATCGGCTACCGACAGGCAAACGTGCTTTTCCTTCCGGGATGCCCTTACGGTGACCTGTCCGCCCGGATGATTATATTTGATTGCGTTCTCAACAAGATTATATACCAGCCTATAGATAAGAATATCGCTTCCAACTATCGTTATATCCTCGCAGTTCCCGGTCAGTTCTACATGCTTCTCCCTGGCAAGCGGTTCTAAGTCTGCTAATACCTCATCCACAAGAGCGTCGACCATAATTGTCTCATCCCGTCCAACTGTCTGAAGCTCACTCATGTCGAGAAGCGTCTTCACCATCTTGCTGAGTCTGTCGTTTTGTTCCGTAACCATCTTGATTGTCTGTACGGTGTCGGCATCGCTGCCCGGATGCTGCCCGGAATTATAGGAATCGAGCTGCACCTGCATTAAAGCTAACGGCGTTCTCAGCTCGTGTGCTGCATTTGCGGTAAATTGTCTCTGTACCTCAAATGCAGCCGAGAGACGTCCGAGCATCTTGTTATAGGAGACACTCAGCTGGTTCAGTTCTTTCACCTTATTTTCTTCGAGTCTTGAATCAGCCAGATTCTGCGCCTGCACCTCTTCGATCTTATCCGAGAACTCACGAATCGGCCGGAGCGCATGTCCGCTTATAAAATAAGTCGCCACTCCGCCAAGCAGCGCCAGCACCGCCGAGATTATCAGACTGTTTTTTTTGTAGTCGGTCTTGTTATTATATACCTGGACGGAAAAATCATTCGCAAACTCATCCCAATTATCTTCCGGAATACTGATATAGATTTCATCTGCATCATCCGCCGTCTCATCTCCCCTGGCATCGACAGTCTCCTTCAGGGAGTCAATATAATACACACCATTTTTATAGACAAACATAGTCAGACATCCACATATAACCGCGATATATACGGTAATTATACAGGTCAGTCTCCACTGCAGTGACATTTTTTTCATCGATCGGACTCCTCTCGTATCTTATATCCCTCGCCGACCTTGTTCAGGATCGGATCATATCCAAGCACCGCCTTGAGCTTTCTCCGAAGCGAAGACATATGTACCCGGATGGCTCCGCTGAAGCTGTCCACAGATGCATCCCAGACATGCTCCATCAGCTCCTCCTGGCTTACCGGTCTGCCCAGGTTGAGCAGCAGATATTCCAAAATGCCATTTTCTTTTCTAGTCAGAGGAACGATCTGCCCTTTGGCGTATGCTTCGCGCCGGATCGTATCGAACTTTATCCCGCCGCATTCCAGACATACATCCTTCTGCACAAATTTCCTTCTTGTCAGGCTTCTGATACGTGCCTCAAGCTCCTGCAGATGAAACGGTTTTTCCATATAATCATTTGCCCCCGCATCCAGCCCTTCAACCTTATCCGCAATCTGTCCTCTGGCGGATAATATAAGCACCTTCGTCTCCTCGTTGCTCTGTCTGAGCTCGCGCAGAATCTCCATCCCATCCATGCCGGGCAGGTTCAGATCCAGCACGATCAGATCATAATTCTCCGCCAGGATGCATTCAAGCGCCGTTTCCCCATCATAACAGGTATCCACCTCATATCCGGTATCATACAGACTTTTCGCAACCGTGTCGCATAGTTGTTTCTCATCTTCCACAATTAATAATCTCAAAATCTTTCTCCTGTTTCTTAACAATAATTTTACAACTGCTATTGTATACTACCAAAGTCAGCCGGTCAACAAATACAACAAACGAAAGGAGCAATCATATCTTGAAGCGCAAAAAAATATCCCAAATTGCTTTGCTCATCACAGGTATCGCCATGATCAGCTATGGTGCAGTCAGAGGTGAAGCTGCTACCGTGCTTGGCAAAGCTATAAAATTATGTCTGGAGTGTGTCGGAATTGGATAAGAAAAAGAAATCACTATCACAAAAAACTGCCCGGATGCGCGGATGGATACAGGCAGCCGCCACGCTGCTTACCAATATCCATATTCCTAATCTGTTTAAGGGCAAAATATACCAGGGCAAAGCAAAAACAGTCTGTGTGCCGGGATTAAACTGCTATTCCTGTCCCGCCGCGACGGGAGCCTGCCCGATCGGTGCCTTTCAGGCAGTGGTCGGCTCGTCCAAATTTAAATTCACCTATTACATAACCGGTTTTTTTATTCTGCTCGGTGTAATACTCGGAAGATTCATATGCGGATTCCTGTGTCCGTTTGGTTGGTTTCAGGATTTACTTCATAAAATCCCCGGGAAGAAATTCTCCACAGCCAGACTGAAACCGCTAAGATACCTCAAATATATCATCCTCGTTGTTTTCGTTATACTTCTACCGATGCTTATGACGAACTCCATCGGAATGGGCGACCCATTCTTCTGTAAATATATTTGTCCGCAAGGTGTCTTAGAAGGGGCTATCCCGCTGTCAATCGGGAACCCGGCTATACAATCTGCATTGGGAAAACTGTTTTCCTTTAAATGCCTGATCTTAATTACAGTTATCGTGCTGAGTATTTTGTTTTACAGGCCCTTCTGTAAATGGATCTGTCCGCTTGGAGCAATCTACTCCCTGTTTAACAAGGTAAGCCTTCTAAGCATCCGCGTGGATGAAAGTAAATGTGTGGGTTGTAATCAATGTGTGAAGGCATGTAAAATGGATGTTGACGTGTGCAAGACGCCAAACCATCCGGAATGCATCCGATGCGGAGCCTGCATAAAGGCTTGTCCGAAAGATGCAATCCATTACCAGTTTCTAAACGGTGCCTGCCAGAAAAAGGAGGACAGCAGGAAGCCGCAATCAACCGATAACCATTAAATTTTTAATATAATTCAAAGGAGCAATAATTATGAAAACGAAAAAAACTTTTATTCCTATTGTAACACTCTGTGCAGCATTATTCCTTACGGCATGCACCGGAAAAGACGCTGCAACCACGGAAAAACCGCAGGATTCCCAGACTGAAGCAAGTACAGAGGCCACTGGAGATTCCAACGCAACACTGGATGATTTATACCAGCAGGAAAATCAGATCTTCGCCGATCATGAGGATGTATGGAACAAAGCGTTCGGCATGATGAGCAAAAGCACTGCCGATCAAAGCGGAAATTATGCGGATTTTCTGGCCGGCACCGTTGAATCAAACAAGGATGCTTTTACAGAAGACGAATTGAAAACACTTACAGCCGATATTGAGACTATAAGAAAGATTGAGGATCAGATCGCCGAAATCCAGAAGAAAGACACAACCTCTGAGAGTGCTGATGCAAACGACAATTCCGGATCCACATCTCCGTTTCGCAATTTCTCCGGTCAGGATTATGACGGTAATACGGTTGATGAAAGCCTGTTTTCCGGAAATGCAGTCACGGTCATCAATTTCTGGTTTACCGGCTGTAAGCCTTGCGTTGCAGAGTTATCCAAGCTTAATGAATTAAACGATGCCATCAAGTCCATGGGCGGTGAAGTAGTCGGCATCAATACAGAAACCTTCGACGGAAACGAAACTGCGATCAAAGAAGCCGCTGCTGTTCTTGAAAGCCAGGGTGCCAAATACCGCAATCTCTCCATCGACGCATCTTCCGATGCAGGAAAATACGCTTCCAATATTATGGCATTTCCTACAACCATACTCGTTGACAGAAACGGTAATATTGTCGGAGATCCGATGCTCGGAGGAATTGATAATCAGGACAACTATGATACTCTGATGAAGCAGATCCAATCTGTAATTGATGCAGATAGCGCAAATAAATAATTGAATCAGGGACAGGCTGATAGACGATTGTTCTCCAGCCTGTCCCTGATTTACTTTATATCTCTTTGTTCTGTTTCCTCTAATTCTCCGGCTGAAATTTGAGATTCAGAACTATTGTCTATTATTTCTTCTGTTTTCAACATATTTATCATCCTCCATATGCAAAATTTCTTGTAAATACACTAACAATCGTATATGATATAAATATCATACAACCTAAAGTTGGCTTTAGGTTAAGCATAATTTTGAAAGAAGGTTTATTATGTATACAATCGGTCAGGTCTCTGCAATGTTTAATCTCCCTGTTTCTACTTTAAGATATTATGACAAGGAAGGTTTTTTCCCTAATCTGGAACGCAAGGGAAATATCCGTTATTTCAGCGATAATGAATTGGAGGCTCTTCGAGTTATTGAATGACTGAAGAAATCCGGTCTTGAGATCAAAGATATAAAACAATTTTTTATCTGGGTATCGGAAGGCAGCTCCAGCTATGCAAAAAGGAAAGAATTATTTGAAGCCAGAAAATCAGCTGTTGAAACCGAAATCCTGGAACTTCAAAAAACTCTCTCCCTCTTAAAATTCAAGTGCTGGTATTACGAAACAGCATTGGAAAATGGTAACGAAGATGCTATAAATGCCATGTTACCTGACAAGCTTCCTAAAAATATACAAAAACTATATGACAAAGGACATGCATGATTTTTGTTTTCTCACCAGACTGGAAGTTATTTATTCATAATAATGGGGCACAATCCTTACAATTCCATCGTCATACATGAATCCGATGCCTGAAACCCTAATGCTTCATACAAAGGTCTTCCCATCTTTGTTGCATCCAGACTTATCTCTGTCACACCATTTTCCTTTGCCTCTTCAATCAGAATCTCAACCATCTTCTTAGAGATGCCTCTTCTTCTGTGATCTGCACGGGTATAGACATTCATCAAATGCGCCCGATTGCCTGTTGGGTGCGAGAATGTCGGCATAATCCATATATAGGATAAGCTTGCACAACCTACGGGAGTTTCCCCATTAAACGCAATAACTGTAGTCTGCTCACCTGACTCAAAATACTTCCTGCTCTCAAAGATAAATTTCTCATCATATTCATACTCACCGGACAGATCATTTACCTCTCTAAGCATTTCAAGTCTCAGCTTCATGAGGATTTCCATATCATCTTTTGTGGTCTTTCTGTATATAATCTCGTTCATTTCCTACTCCTTTAACCTGGTGACTTCAGCATAAACTATTACGCAACGTCGGAGTCAATACCTTTTTCAAAATTCAACTCTCCATTACACTCAATGTTTCACAGTCCAAAAATAGTGTTATACTATTCGACCAATTGCAAAATTCATAACAACTCATTTCTAAGATATTCCCTCTATACTTAACAAAACGTAACGAATCAGCATTAACTGGCAACACGACTGCTTCTGAACTTGAGATCGTTCTTCCCTTAAGTATTTCCAGACCATAACCGCTAGATAGCAACACATCACCCAAAGGAGTACACGTAATATCTGTACATTCAAAGTTTCTTTTACTATCTATAATTTCTTTACTCATACTGTCAATCATATAAATATAGTCTGTCGTAACTACAACTATTATCCCTTTCGGTTCTGAGAATGTAGCACCAATATATTTACCTCTGAATTCACCACACCAAATGGTAGTATCTTCTTCAAATCGGATCCAAGTCCAATCGGATGAATTCCAATTATTTTCAATATCAAATATTTTTTCTTCGTACTCTCCTGAATACGGTTGAGAAATATGTTCAATACTTAATAGCATTTATAGTTCATCTCCTAAGCCAACTATATTCTAATTTTTTCATTTTCAAAAACAAATTACATACTGAATTTCAAGAATTTCTAATCTTATTAACATTCCGATTCATCAAGTGCCTTCCTAAATTTCTGTATAAAAAAGCCTTTACCGCAGACATTTCCTGATGATGTTCCTTTAGCAGATCATCTGGCGAATCATAAACTCCAAAATCCTGATTGATTCCTTCGCTCTGAATATATGTATTATTTCTGTCAAAATCAATAACCGGATGCTTAAAGTCTTTCACTGCCACACCATAACCGCAAAACGCACCCGTGCAATCGCTATTTTTTATTTGCAATTTTCTCAAATATTGCATATCAAGAATAAATGCCTCTAGCTCGTACCATGTATCTTCAAAATACACTTCAACCCAGCTATGCAGCACATTTCGAGGTGCATTTTTATATACTATTCCTGTCATTGCTCCCTTTTGCAATTCCTTATCAATGGTAAATCCATGTACTCTGCAAGGAATATTACAAGCTCTTAGCAGCGCCATGAACAATGTTCCCTTTGTATTGCACTGCCCATAACCATCCATCAAAACCTTTGATGCACAAACCGTATCATCAATATTATATCCGAACAAAATTTCATCTCTTACAAACGTGTAAATTGATTTTAGTCGTTCAAATTCTTCTATGTCGTTCCAGTTTTTTTCCCGTATCAATTGCTGTATGTTTTTACTTGAATAATCCAGCATTTTTGTTTCTCTTAAATATTTTTTCATGCTATTTCCTCAAAATATTTTAAGCTGCAGATTTATATTTCCTATCTGATCAACTGTACAATCAACCAGAAATTTAAGGAATCTTATACATATCGTTCTTGTAGAACATTATTGAATCGCTTTTTTCAGAATTTCTTAAAACGGCAAGAACATTAAACACATCCGGAAATGGCGAAACCATACCCATACATGCCATGCCAAAATTCAATCCATTAAATACTCTAAATTCAGCAGGACTAATTACAAATAATATAAATGGAACTAATCCAAGAACAAATGGCAACAGGCACATCAATAT